>NZ_QGGB01000011.1 GCF_003150675.1 Rhodohalobacter mucosus
CTCCGCAGCGCCGATGGTACTGCATTCGCGGTAGAGTAGGTCGTCGCCTCATCACTTATTTTTTCCAAAAGCCTCCCTGCGCTCAGCGCACGGAGGCTTTTTTTGTTTTGGATCAGGCTCATCAAGACGGGCCCCGTCCGCCAAGCTGCAGACGACAGGCCGGCTTCTTCCCATCGATTTACTGCCCTTAAGGGTTTCTCGCAGAGTCGCGCAGATGGCCCGCGGAGTCACGCCGCATAGCGATCCCTTTGGGGCAGATGGTCTGCCTCACCCTTTTTTTATTTCCACCCGTTCCCATCCGATCCGCCCCCCGGCGGATAAGCTCCGCAGCGCCGATGGTACTTCCGCCAGCCGGCGGAGTCCGAGCAGGTCGTCGCCTCATCACTTATTTTTTCCAAAAGCCTCCCTGCGCTCAGCGCACGGAGGCTTTTTTATGTTCAGGAACCAGGGTGCAGGGTGCAGGGTACAGGCCGGCTTCTTCCCATCAATTTACTGCCCTTAAGGGTTTCTCGCAGAGTCGCGCAGATGGGCCGCGGATGATCGCAGATTATTCAAAGCCTTATATTGAGACTCAGCGGACATCTGCGCATCACTCTGCGTAAATCTGCGAGAAAAAAGAGTATACATGGAAGAGTATTCTGCTACTCTTTTAAATCGCCGACATATACGGTGGCTTCAAAATCTTCATTGAAGTTGACTCCGTATATTTTGGTCTCATCGTGGTTTACGGTAAAGATCGAGATGGCGCGGTCTAACTGGATCTCTCTCACTTCATTTCCCTCCCAGTCAAAAACTTTCAACCGATTGGTAAAGTGCGGTGCCAAAACTCCTTCCGCTTCCGCCTCTTCAGCGTTTTTTCCTGAATAGAGCACGAAGTAATGTTCTTTTCCGGATACCGGATGTCTGTAGGCGGCCCTGTAATCTTCAGATGGTATGAAGACACCGTTATTACGGACATTAAATTCAGGCAGGTATGAAAACCCATGTTCATGGATCAGCTCCAGGTCATCCCCGTTTCTTTCAAAAAACAGCGCCCAGTCAAACGTATTTGCAAAATAGGCAAATCGTGTCCGATTGGGATTGGCTGCAAGCCGTCCCGACATGGTTATGACCGCATGCATCTGATTTGCATATTTTTCTGCAACAGGGAGGGGAATTTCGACAAGATGTTGAGTGGCTTGCCCGCCTCTGCTTAGAAACAGGTTGCCCTGAACCGTTGCCCCATGATTCAGTACTATATTGTTGCTATTGATGATCAGCGCCTGACGGCTTGCAAGAGTGGGCACACTTTTCTCCAGACAGGTATGAGCTCGCAAAACAGGCGGTTTCTGCTTGAGGCAGTCCACATTGTAGATATCATTTTTCTTGTTGCTTACATCTGATATTTCGATATAACCCGGATCACTCCACCGCTGTATCGTGAAGACGCCATCCAATTCTCCGGGCCCTCTCCCTTTTCTCCCGAATTCGTAGACTTTCTCACCCGTACTGGCGTCGTAAACTTTGATCAGGTTCTCAGTCAGCTGATCCTCAATAAACAGCCAACCTTCTGAATAACCTATGTTGGATACCTGCCAAAACGCATTGGTCAGTGATGGAATGGCCTTTAATTCGACGGTTTCGTTAAAATCCCGGCTTTGTCCCTCACAAGGAGTGAGGGCGCAAAGCCAGTAAATGAATACCAATAAAGCATATTGCTTCATTTTTAACATACAAATGTGGTGGCCTATCCTGCTTCGCAAGGTTGAGTTATTGTGGTAACATTAGCCGCTTTATACCATCCTGGTTCATCTATTACATGGCCATCGCAAAATATGATATAACAACCATTTGCTGAGGGATCCCATTTGCAATTTCCGGCTGCTACACAACTGCACAGTTCAGAGCTGTTCATTGCAGTATCAGAGCAGGGTGCTTCAGGCAGATCCACCGATATGGCTTCTTCCATGATCTCCATGGTTATTACTTCCTTTTCTGAAGATGCATCACGTATTGTTACTGGTTAAAGGAATGGATGCACTTACAATCGTAATTAATACTATTAATAGTGTCTTCATAGCGTATAGATTATGTTAGGAATAGATATAAAGTCAATAAGACTTGATACATTTCTAGAAAAAAAAAATGAATAGGAGCAACAGAAACTTATAATTTCTAATGTTTCAGATCCGCTGCTCCACCTGCTCCATCATTCTTGGGTACCATTCTTGAAATGTGTCATTCTTTATCTGTTCGCGTATCTGCTCCATCAGCCATAGGTAAAAGGTGAGGTTGTGCAGGGAGGTGAGCTCCAGGCCGAGGATTTCGTCCGATTTGATGAGATGATGGATATAGCTCATGTTGTAACGCCGGCATAAATCCGACGGGAAATCCGGGTCCAGCAGTTTATGATGATGCTTCCACTTCGCGTTTCTCACGTTCACCCTCCCGTTGCGTGTAAAAATCGTGCCGTTCCGTGCATTGCGGGTCGGCATCACGCAGTCAAACATGTCGATACCCAGGGCCACGCATTGAATCAGGTTCGCCGGGGTGCCCACACCCATAAGGTACCTCGGTTTATCTTCAGGCAGGTGATCCGTATTGAAATCGGTGATTTCGTACATAATATCGGTCGGCTCGCCCACGCTCAGCCCGCCGATCGCCAGCCCCTCAAAATCGAGCGAGGCCATGAATTCGGAGGATTCTTTTCTCAGATCCTTATAGGTCCCGCCCTGTACAATTCCGAACTGGTGTTGTTTGTGTCCGTAGATCGGATCTGTCTTCAAAAAATGCTCTCTTCCTCGTTTGGCCCAGCGGTGGGTGAGGCCCATTGACTCTTTCACATAGTCGTACTCGGCAGGCCAGGGCGGACATTCATCCAGGATCATCATAATGTCCGACCCCAGAATGCGCTGTGTATCCACCACATTTTCGGGTGTAAATAGATGCTTCGAGCCGTCTAGATGGCTCTGAAAGGTGGCGCCCTTCTCTTTCAAATCACGTATATCCGACAGCGAAAAGATCTGATACCCCCCCGAATCGGTCAGGATCGGCTTGTCCCACCCCATAAATCCGTGCAGCCCGCCTGCAGCCTGCATGATCTCATTGCCAGGTCTCAGATAGAGGTGATAGGTGTTTCCCAGAATAATCTGTGCCTTTATCTTATTTACCAGATCATCCTGGCTCACAGCCTTTACAGATCCGAGCGTTCCAACAGGCATAAAAATGGGCGTCTGAATCTCCCCGTGATCGGTTTGCAGGGTACCAAGGCGTGCTTTAGTCTGCGCTGCTTTCTTGCGTAACGTATACAATGAATTAAACTATGTTAAAAGGTGGATAGGTTTTATTTTTCGGGCTACCATTCAATACCGGGCAGCAACGTTGGGGACTGAGGAATATAACCAATGATTGATTAACTGTTTGAACAACCAAAACCGTGCATTCGGTCTTCAAGACCCTGAATACACCTAGTAAACCGGATGGAAAACGACACACTTGTTATCATACCGACCTATAATGAGTCGAAAAATATCATTCGGCTCCTTGAAAGGCTTATGGCTCTTAGTCCAGCGGTTGATGTATTGATAGTAGACGACGGATCTCCCGATGGAACGGCAGATCTAGTAAAAGAAGTCGGGAAAGTATATCCGGAGCGTATTTACCTGATTGAACGAGAAGGAAAGCTGGGCCTGGGCTCCGCCTATGTGCGGGGATTCCGTTATGCACTTGAAATGGGTTATACATTTATCTGTGAGATGGATGCCGACTTTTCCCATAACCCGGATGATGTTCCCAAGCTGGTGGACAAAGTGAAGAGTGGAGAAGCGGACGTCGCAGTGGGGTCCCGCTACTCAAACGGGATAAGTATTGTGAACTGGCCCCTGCGGCGGCTCATATTATCCTATTGTGCAAATCTGTACGCCAGATTTATTACCGGTATACCGATCAAGGACACAACGGCCGGATTTAAATGCATTCACCGGAACGTGTTGGAAGCCATACCACTCGACAACATTCATTCAAACGGGTATGCGTTCCAGATTGAGCTTCATTTTCGCGCATGGAAAGCGGGCTTCAAACTGGACGAAGTGTCCATCATCTTCAGGGAGAGAGAAGAGGGGGTGTCCAAAATGTCGAAAGCGATTGTACGTGAGGCGGTGTGGCGAGTCTGGGCGCTGAAGTTCCGCAGCCTGATAGGTAAACTATAGGAACCCCGAAAGCGGTAAAAACTGTTATTGTGCCTCAATAACGGTTACCTATGTATAAAGACATTTTTAAAACAGACACATCAGATTATAAATTCATCGCCATTCAGGCTCTTTTCCTGGTTACATTCGGCCTTGCGTCACTGGTAAAGTGGAATTCAGGCGGCGTGCCGGAGGCTTTTATCCAACAGTTCGGCTCCACCTGGCTGGCAGCCCTTCCCCTTGGGCTGGCCTTGCCATATTATCTTATTGCGGTCGCTGAAACCCTTATTTTTGTCCTGTTTTTGCTGAGCCTGTTCAGGCTTGAGTGGCTGGCAACAAGCGACAAGATGTACTTGCGCCTCGGCTTGATCATCTCTCTTTTTCTATTCGTTATCCTCGCATATGGCCTGCGGCTTACCGGCCAGTACGGGGGTAAGGCAAATACTTTTTTCTATTTTGGAGTGACTCTCTTTTCACTATATATCACCGAAAAGGAAACAGCCTAATAGGCTATTGAGCCGAAACTGACGGCGCTTTCTCTTTCAGATTCATCCCACCAGTGGTAATTGAGTTCGGTTCCCCTCAGCTCGGGAAATGCTCTTAAAAAGGAATAGAGGGGCGGGTATCCGCATATTCGGGTTGAATCATACGCCTTGGAAAGATGACTGAGAATGCCACGGTGATCTGCATTGAGCGCGTAGTTGATAAAATGCCTGTCGAACTCCTCCACATCCTGTCTTCGTTCAGAGGCGGGGAAGGGATCGCCGAATTTCCTGCCAACATGCGACAGATCCCCGCTGATCAGATAAAACGTGTCATCCGAATCCAGTTCACGGAGCTTTTCAGCAAATGACTTCACCGATGTTGCCATCGCGCCCTCTGGATGGTAAAAGAGTTCGTCGAATCCTGAAACAAGGATCGGAACAACGGTATAATCGTGTTTCCACAGCCGGGATATAAACAGCAGATGGGTTTCCAGGCTGTGTTCAATCCGGTGGGCTCTGTCCGACAGTGTAAAACTGTCCAGTTCATCCAGCATTTGGATAAAGTCTGTGTCTGTTTCGAAAGAATGTCCGGGTACTGAAAACTGCTTATTCGATCCTATGAATGGAGTATTTTCATATTGGTCGGGAAAGTAACCTGCGTAATGGGATGTACCGATCAGAACAATACGCCCGGGTGTAAGGTGCCGGATGGATTGAAATGCCGCCGCATACTGCTTCGCCCCTACACGCAAGTCAATATGAGGCGCATAGAGCGCCTTTACCGCCTTATGCTGGCTCGTTTGGGTGTCTGAAAGCATGGCATCGATAAATTCACCCATTTTTTCGGGTTCCCCGGGGTAGCTGCTCCCGGCGAGTACCGGTTTTCGTACGGTTGAGGATTCAAAATCTTTTTCAATGCGATTTGCAAACAGATGGTAATGCCGGGTGTTCAGTACACGATGCTCATCCAGCATCTGAACAAACTCCAGCAAGTCGTATGGCTGAATGCTGCTGTCGAGTACGCTGATGATCTGATTGATGGAGTGCCGGCCCGTTATAAGCGACAACAGCGGCTCGGTTTTTCGGTCGATGGCGAAATTCGGGGATGCATAGCCCATCGAATCGTGAAAATAAAGTAGTTCCCTGCCGTTGTCCTGTACGGGAATGACCTGGAGGTCATGCCGAAGCTCCGGAACGGGTGAGCTGAGTGAATCGAACAGAAGTGTCTCATTTATCATTTTTTTGCCCTCTCATTTTCCAGCATTCGCACCGCTTGCCGTATTTGATACAGATGGGATGATCCGGTGGCTCAGAGAAACGTGCTTTGCATGCATTGCGGCCGTGATGAATCATCAGGTGCGACAGATCGGTCCAGCTTTCACGGGGAAAAAGCGCCATAAGGTCGCGTTCTATCTTGTTGGTATTCTTCTTTTCCCGCGTCAGCCCAAGCCGGTTGGAAATTCTTTTTACGTGTGTATCCACAACTACTCCGTGGTTGATACCAAATGCATTGCCAAGGACCACATTTGCGGTTTTTCGGGCGGCACCCCGCAGCGTAAGCAGCTCATCCATGGTTTGAGGTACCTCACTGCCAAACTCCTCAACCAGTGTTCTGGAAGCCTCTTTGAGAGATAGCGCTTTGTTCCGATAGAATCCGGTGGTTTTAACAAGCTCCTCCAGCTCTTCAAGAGGGGCTTCGGCCATCGCTTCGGGTGTGGGATAGGCTTTAAAAAGAGCCGGTGTAACTTTGTTTACGCGAACGTCCGTGCATTGAGCGCTCAGTATTGTGGCTACAAGAAGCTCAAAAGGATTGTTGTGATTCAGCTCACAGTGCGGATCGGGATAGTATTTGTAGAGCTCTTCCAGAATTTCTGCTGCGCGCTCTTTCTGCTTTTTTGTTTTACGGGGTAATTTACTCACTGAGAATATGTATGATTAAATAACAGGATGAGATAATTTCGGAATAAAGAACCAACAGCACAAACGATCCTTGAATGCGGGGGATTGCCATTTTTGATTCTATTATTGAATGCGTAAACTCATCCGCTAAACCTCTCACAACAATCCGGGAAAACCCATGATTCGAAAAACCGCTCTGGGTACGGTTTTTCTGCTGACTATTGTATATATCCTCAGTTTTGTGGACAGGCAGATCATTGCGGTTCTGGGTACTCAGATTCGTGATTCACTCAATCTTACAAATTTTCAAATCGGGCTTCTGTATGGGCCCGTCTTCTCTGTGATCTACGCGTTTGCCGGTATACCGATGGGAAGGATTGCCGATAAAACATCCAGAATTGTAATGATCTGCATCGGGTTGGCCATATGGAGCCTTATGACCGTTCTGAGTGGTTTTGCAGCTTCTTTTACATTTTTGGTGACGGCACGGCTGTTGGTCGGGATAAGCCAGGCTATGCTGAGTCCGGCAGTATACAGCTATCTGGCCGACAGGTTCTCCGAAAAGGACCGGGCTACCGTTTTTTCAGTATATGCGAGCGGTATCTTTATCGGTATTGGCCTCTCATTCCTCGCAGGGGGTACCATATCGCTTAATTATGACTGGCAAACCGCGATGATTGCCGCCGGTGTACCGGGGCTGATTTTGGCTCCGATTGTTTGGTTTCTGATAAAAGAGCCCGAACGAACCAAAGAATATGCTCCGGAAATGGGTAGTACGGTGCAAGAGATCCAAAACATATTGAGTAACCGGTCCATACGATGGCACCTGGCAGGGTTTTCGTTTTTGGCATGTACCGGGTATACCATACTTGGGTTTGCGGGAAATATTTTCAATGATGTTTATAGCCGGCCCGACCTCACTGCTCAATTCGGCTGGTTTATGTTTGGGGTAGGCGCAATGGTTATGATATCGGGGAAAACCGCGGATTATCTGGCACGAAAAAATGCCGCCAGACGGTATTGGATGGGGGTGGTTGCAGCGCTTGCGGGGCTGCCATTTTATCTGTTCGGGCTATTTGCAGAAGATGCAGGTATGGCATTTTTCCTGATAGGAACCGGTGTGCTCTTTTCGTCATCCTATAACGGAGTTGCGGCGGCTCTTATCCAATACTATGTAAATCCGGGTCAGCGGGCTCTCACAGGGGGGATATACCTGTTTGTAATCAGTATTGCGGGCTTTGGGCTGGGGCCGCCCGTTACCGGCTGGCTTACCGATGCTGTATTTTCAGGCAGGTATGCCGTATCATCAGCCATCCTTACTGTGATGCTGATATGCTCAGCGGGTGCTGCAAGTTCATTTATCAGGGCAATGGCACTCTATCAGAAGGATGCAATCGTACGGACCTGATTGCCTTTGACGGATGATATGATAAAACCAATTTTGAAGGGGAATTGAAAACCTCATGAATGTACAATCTGAACAAAAAGAATCCTCAGGCAAGACTGTGAAAGACAGAACGTCTTGGAAGGAGACTCCTTACCTGATTATCAAGGGATTTCTGATGGGATCAGCCGATATTGTACCCGGCGTGAGCGGCGGTACGCTTGCACTCATTACCGGCATTTATCACAGGCTGATATATGCTATAAAAAGTGTGGATATGACCACGCTGAAGCATACGCTTAAACTGCGGTTTGATGTGGTTTTCGAAAATTTTCACTGGAAATTCCTGCTTCTGCTGTTTACCGGTATTCTTTCAGCCATCGTGTTTTTTACACGTGTAGTGCCCCTGCAGGTATATATGTTTACCCACCCCGAAATCGTATACGGATTGTTTTTCGGGCTGATCCTGGGTTCGGTTTTTTTGCTCTATGCCGAGGTTGAAAGCACCTTCCGAAACTGGAGAAGCCTTCTTCCGCTTTTGGCGGGTACCGTGATAGGTTTCTGGGTAGTGACTCTTGTGCCCGCCGATACACCGGAAACATTCCTGTTTGTGTTTTTAAGTGGATCCATTGCGATCTGTGCCATGATATTGCCCGGAATATCAGGTTCATACATCCTGCTCATTTTCAGAAAGTATGACTATATCCTCTCGCAATTGGGAGAAATCGGCTCCAGCCAAACCGTGACGGCACTGCTGAACCTTATTCCCTTTGTTTTGGGTGCACTGGTTGGGATTGTTCTGTTTTCCCGGCTCCTTTCCTGGCTGCTGGACCGCTACTATTCGGTAACCCTTCTGGTTTTGATCGGCTTTCTGGTCGGCTCACTCTATGTAATCTGGCCGTATCAGGAGAGAGAGTATGCAGAAAGCGTGCGCAGTACAGAAACAGTGCCGGCAGACGACCCTATAGTGGCGGAGCTGCTTGCCAGGGATGAACCACCCGCAGGCCCTGAATATTTCAGATTGAAAAATGATGATTACGAGAGCGGAAATCTGCCTGAAGAAGTGACGGTAGAGAAGGTGTCCAGAAAATTGGTGAAGAACGAACCGTTTTTCCCCTGGGGTGCCGGGGGCAGGTATGAGAATGTGAATAAAGCAGAGGGGCTTGGCGGGATAGCAGCCGGCTTTCTGCTAATCGGAGCAATCGCTTACCTTAGAAAAAAAAGTGACGTTAATTAGTGTTATTGGTGTTTCTGAAAGGTCACGGAATCGGGTTAAGTTGCAGGAGTATTTCAGGTATTTCCTGAATATATAATGGTTCTGATTGGTTTAATTATCGCATTCAATTTGCTTACTTTGTAATAGGCAACGTAAAACATACGGAGACATGAAAATGGTTGACATTAAAAAAATTCTTGTACCTACCGATTTTTCAAAAGGCTCTGAACGTGCATATCCCGTGGCCCAGGCGGTGGCCGAAACGTTCGGGTCAACCATCGATTTTATACATATCATACCCACGCTCAAGTATTTTAACGAAAGCATTAAGAAATTGGGTGTTCCGCTTGATATGGAGAAAGACCTCTATCCGAAAATTATTGATGATTCGGAACGGTCTATTGAGCGGGCGATGGACCAATATCTCAGAAAGGAGAACAAAGGCGATCATTTTGTAAAAATTGAACGAAAGCCTTCCGAGGCCATTGTCGAATTTGCCAACAAGCACAACTATGATCTCATTCTGATGGGATCGAGAGGTGCAGATGAGACCAAAATGCTGCGGGGTTCGGTAACGGAGCGTGTTATTCGAAAATCCAAAATACCCGTCTTTTCGATTGGAGACCGATTCGACCTTAACACTGTCGACAATGTTGTTCTTACCACAGACTCGTCCGAGCTGTCATTGGCTGCATTTCCGCTGGCAGCTGCACTTGCTGATTCGTTTGACGCACATTTGACATTATTTCATGTAATTGAACTCTATGGAAGTGCCTCAGAAGATATACCCAGAGACCCGGGTAAGGGAGAGAATGTCTCAATTTATGAAGCGATTATTGAACGGATCAATGACTACCTGGCCAGGAAAGAGCTGGATAATATTCACATACAGCGCACGGGTATCACGTTTGAGGATGAAGTAGTGATTTCCGAAGGTGAACAAAGCCGGTCAATTCCTTTCTTTACAAGGATCGAAAAAGGTGTTTCGGCACATTACGAGATTGAGAACTATGCATCCGAGGAAGCCGACATACTCATTATGGCAACGCACGGCCACAGCGGCTTTGCGCACCTGATCCTTGGTTCTACGGCAGAGAAGGTTGCTCAATATGTAAAAATACCTGTAATTACGGTGCGCCCCTCTGATGAAGAGTTTGAAGACTGATTCAGGTATCAGCAACACACACACCGTAATCACAATTTAAAAGCCCCTCTTTCAGGGGCTTTTTTATTTATATAGTCAATAATTTGCACATAAAATCAATATGATCAGTTGCTTTTATTTAAAAAATTCATCTTATTTCCGTCGGTTTATCTTTGGGTAGCTAATTGTGGAAATAGAGGAAAAAACAAGCTTTAGGCACACAAAATGATGACCATATCAGGACGTTACCCCATTTGTAAATCACCTAACCGCAAGACAAAGCAAAAATGATACGATGAGAGCATGCATTAAATCTATTCTGGCCGTCTGTACCCTGGTGCTGACAATTTCCGCATCCGTCAGCGCACAGGAACTTTCAACTTACGAAGAAAAAGTTACCGAGTTTACCCTCGATAACGGCCTTCATTTCATTATCGTAGAGCGAAGTGTGGCACCGGTTGCACATTTTCTTACGCTGGTAGATGTTGGATCGGCCAATGAACCGGTGGGCAGTACAGGCATTGCCCACATCTTCGAGCACATGGTCTTTAAAGGCAGCCATACGATCGGTACAACCAACTATGAAGAGGAGGTTCAATATATCAATCAAATGGACGACGCCTATACCGCCTGGCTTGATGAATACAACAAGCTTGAGTCCGACGAGCAAAAGCTTGAGGAACTGTGGAACCGGTTTGAAGAGCTTCAGGAAAAAGCGGGCGAATATGTGGTGAATAATGAATTCACCCAGATCATTGAGAGGGAAGGAGCTGTGGGCGTGAACGCATTTACCTCTGCGGACTTAACGGGTTATTTTTACAGTCTCCCCCAAAACAAGGCTGAACTGTGGTTCATGCTGGAGGCCGACCGCTTTAAAAATCCGGTGATGAGGGAGTTCTATACGGAGAAAGATGTGATATATGAGGAGAGAAGAATGAGGACCGACTCCAACCCGTTCGGCCGCCTGCTGGAAGAGTTTGCCGCAACCGCGTTTTCAGCACATCCCTATAAAAATCCGGTGATAGGCTGGCCGTCCGATATTCGCAATACAACCATTGCAGATGCGTGGGACTTCAATGACCGTCATTATTCACCTTCCAATTTCACTATTGCAGTTGTAGGCGACGTGGATCCCATGGAAATGCGCAGGCTGGCGGATAAATATTTTTCCGACTTGCAGTACAGGGATCCGGCACCGGAAGTAAGGGTTGAGGAACCCGAGCAAAGAGGCGAGAGGCGGTTTGTTATAGAGGAGCGGTCGCAGCCTATTTATATTGAGGGATATCATACGGTCAACAATCAGCATCCTGATTTTCAGGCGCTGAACCTGCTCAGCAATATCATGACTTCCGGCCGGACCTCCAGGCTATACAAGAGGATGGTTGTGGATGATCAATCTGCTCTTCAGGCAAGTTCATTGAATGGCTATCCGGGGAGCAAGTATCCGGGAATGTTTTTGATTTATGTGATCCCCAATCAGGGTGTGGAGATGGAAACCGTTGAAGAGACTCTCCGTGAAGAGCTCAGGAAAATTGTTGAAGAAGGCGTAACGGAAGAGGAGCTGAACCGTGCCCGAACCAATGCACGGGCCGGCCTTGTTCGCACTCTGACATCCAATTCGGGAATTGCACAAACCCTGGCCAGTGCACACATAAACGGCGGTGACTGGCGGACGGCATTTACCAACCTCGACCGGCTTTCCGATGTAACCGCTAACGACATACAGAGAGTGGCTGAGCAGTACCTCAAGAAGAGTAATCGTACGGTAGGAATGATCGTCACTGAACAAAATGAAGACGTAGCCGCAAATTAATTTTAGAACTTATAAAACGCATCAGACAATGATTTCAATGAAAAAATATCTGTTTCTGGCAGTGCTTGCAGCAATGCTGACTGCATGTGCCACTCAGGAGATGGCTTCCGAACAAAATGGCGAAAGCGAAGCGGTGAATCCGGAGTCCCTGGACTATCCGGAACTTAATTCATACATCGTGCCCGAAATCGAGACGTTTGAACTGGATAACGGCATTAAATTTTACCTTGTTGAGGATAATGAAGTGCCGCTCATCAACCTCAATATGATCGTACGGGCCGGATCATTCATGGAGCCGGCTGACAAGGTTGGAATGGCGTCAGTGATGACCAGTGTGATGAGAAACGGCGGATCAGAGGCCTATCCTGAAAATGAATTGAATCAGCTTTTAGAGGATAAAGCAGCGCGGATCGAATTTGGAATGGGTTTTACCAACGGTTCGGCAAACCTGAATGCATTGAAAGATGATTTCAACGATCTGTTGCCGGTGCTCTTGGATGTGATGATGAATCCTCTGATGCCGCAGGAAAAAATTGATCTCGCTATTACACAAAGGCGTTCATCCATAGCCCGCAGAAATGATGACGCGCAACAGATCGGGTTCAGGGAATTTGAGAAACTGATCTACGGCGAGGAATCACTTCAGGGACGACAGGTGGAACACTGGACTCTTGATGCCATTACCCGCGATGATCTGCTTGCATTCCACAGTGAAGCATTCACAGGTGAGAACATGATGATTGGCCTCGTCGGGGATTTTGATACAGAGCAGATGAAGACAACCCTGGAAGAGGTCTTTTCAGCCATTCCTGCCGGTGAACAAAATGAACTCGATATACCTGATGTGGATTATGAATTTGATTCATCTATCTATTTTGTAGACAAGGAGGACGTCAATCAGTCCGTGATTCTCATGGGGCATATCGGCGGGATGCGTGATAACCCGGATTATGCAGCGCTTCAGGCTATGAATGAAGTGCTCAGCGGAGGATTTTCAGGCAGGCTTTTTCAGAATGTGCGTTCAGACCAGGGACTGGCCTATGCTGTTTTTGGAGCTTACGGGAGCAGCGCACTCTATCCCGGCCAGTTTTATGCGGGTTTGTTTACCCAAAGCAGTTCTACTGCCGAAGCGATCGAAGCTGTACGTCGTGAGATGGAAAAGCTTCAGGAGGAACCGGTAAGTCAGCAGGAGCTTGACGACACACGCGAATCCATCCTGAATTCACTGGTGTTCAGAAACAATAGCCGCAGAAGTGTTCTCAGTCAAAGAATGTCCAACGAGTATCTGGGTTTGCCGCTGGATGCTTTCGACCGGTATATCGAGGAGCTGAGAACACTGACGCCTGAGGATATTCAGCGCGTAGCCCGCGAGTATATGCGTCCTGATCAGATGCGGATTCTGGTTGTGGGTAACGGGTCTGAAATCGGTGATCAGTTAAACCGCTTTGGAGATGTACAGGAGCTGGATATTACCATACGCAGAACCGAAGAGGCGCCTGCCGCAGAGGAGATTGCCGGTGATATTGAAGCCGGGAGAGAGTGGTTTGAACGAATGAAAAATTCCATTCTGGTGGATGCCGGTACCGACATCACGCTTAAGCAGGAAGGCAAAGTTGAGATGTCGATGCCCATGACAATGACAATAGACCGCACTGAAACACTGAACTTTAGTGAGGAAATTTTTCTGATTGAGATGAAAAACACGCCTCAGGGCGATATCACCCTCGATGTTCAGGGTAATTCGGGTGTACTGAAGATGGGCGGACAGGAAGTACCCCTTCCGCCAGCCCAGGTGCGACAGCAGCTTGCTGAATACTATGTTCACTATCTGAATGTGATAATTAACGAAGATGAGTATACTCCGGCACTCGAAGGTATAGAGACGGTGGAGGAAAACGAGGTTGCAAAACTCAATCTGAAAGGACCGCGAGACATGACCATTCATGTTGATACAGATAGTGCACTGCCAACGATGCTCCAATACGCCATGATAAATCCTCAGACGGGAACCGACATGGAGATCCGGATGTATTTCGATGACTGGAAAGTAAACGACGGCGTTGCCATTGCCTATGAAACGCGAAGCGTTGTAATGGGCCAGGACCAGGCCAGAATTTCACTATCCTCACACACTGTGGAGTAATCAGCCTGTTACTCGAATCACTATCCAAATGCAAAAGCCCCTTTATCAATAGAGGGGCTTTTTTTTAGGATCAGGACGTTTGTGTATTCTTTTGGCGAAGCCATTCATAGCACACTATGGCTGCGCTAACCGATGCATTCAGGGATTCCACGTTGTTATGCATGGGTACGGATAAGAGAAAGTCACAGTGCTCTCCGGTTTTCTGACGCATTCCCTTTCCCTCATTTCCGATCACAAACGCCATGGGAACATCAAATGTCTGATTCCAGATGCTTGTTTCACTTTGCTGATCAAGTCCGGCGACCCAGAATGATTTATCTTTCAAATCCAGGATAGCCCTGTTCAGATTTACAGCCCTTACAATGGGTATTCTGCCCGCGGTACCCGCGCTTGTTTTAAAAACGGTTGCATTTACAGGTGCCTGCCGGTGCTTGGGTACGATTACGGCTTCTATGCCTGTTGCAGCAGCTGTTCGCAGGATCGCTCCAAAATTGTGCGGATCTTCAATTTCATCCAGAATCAGAACGGCCGTATCTGAATGCGGCTGAAGAGCATCGAGCCAGGCTTCGAACTCCACATATTCTGCACTGCTTATTGCGGCAACAACCCCCTGATCGTTTACACTTCCCACCATCTCAAAAAGCTTTTTACCCGGAACGTCTGTAACGGGGATCCGGTTTTTTGAACACAGCTCGGTGATTGATCCTGTAACAGAACCATGCAGGTTTTTCCTGAGGTAAACCTTTTCTACTTTTTCAGGTGAATGTTGTAACAGTTCCTCTACAGGCTTCCTGCCGTAGATGTATTGATTAGAATTTCCCACAAATTACACGCAAAAATTTTGATAATCGGTTTCAGTTTGTATAATAAGAGCGTGTTCTCTTAATACTAAGAATAAGCATATGATCGACGATTCAAAACATATTCGTTCTGGCGTCGATGGGGTAAGAGACGACCGGGGTAATTCTGATAGTAAAATGACTGTGCGAAAGTCCCGTTTAATTTCGGGCGGAAGCAATTTTTTGATTCCGATGTTCGCAGGCGTACTTCAGATTACAGTAGGAATGTCGCTCGTTGCCGTATCGATACTCGGGCTCATTACACCATTATGGCTTTCTGCTTTTTTCAGTCTGATTGGAAGCGTTTCCAGTATGGCAGGGGTCTTTTTGGTCTATCATGCACTGTCAAGCAAAGGAACATTTGATTCATTGATTAATCAGGCTATCAAGCGGGTAATCAATGCTCAAAACTGAGTAAAGAAAGCTGGTATATGCAGTATAGTGCTGAAGATGAAGAAAGGCTGCAAACGTATGCTCACATCCATCTGCGCGGCAAATCAGATTTACCCGTGACGGAAAAGCTTCATGAGCTTCAAAAAAAAGTAAAGCTTAAATGGCTTCAATTTTCAATTAACGCATTTGTTGTAGTTGTACTGACCTACATGTACTTCACGGGCAGCTACGATCTGCACCCGCTTTTCTACTATCCGCTGTCACTTTTGTTTGTTGTAAATATGGGGCTTATACATTTCCAGGTAAGGCAGATCAGGGAACTTCGGGAATATCTTAAGTCTTCAGACTGAGTCCGGAGTTTTATCAAAACCTAATTGTGGACCCACCGTCGGTTCTCCTTAATTTCTGATTGCGTGGTTCTGAAACAGATTTTAAAACCTTCCCACCACTCTTTCCTGGCAGTAGCACACCGCGGAGCCAGCGCGGAAGCTCCTGAAAATACGATGGCGGCATTCGAGTTAGCCTTGAAACAGGGTGCGGATATGATCGAAATTGACATTCTGCCGAGTTCAGACGGAGTGCCAATTGTAATTCACGATACCAGAACAAAACGTCTCACCGGTATTAAAGCTGATATACGTAATCTTCACTCAGAGGAGATAGCACGTATGCATATACAGCTTATGAAGAATAGTGGGTATGGGTCCGAACCGATTCCAACTCTTAACGAACTGCTGGCCTGGTCAAAAGGGAAGGTACTGCTGAATATTGAAATTAAACCGGAAGGGTTTAATCAAGACGACCCGGCAAACATACTGAGCAGAACGCTAAGCCTGATTGACAGGTATGCAATGCAGCACTCGGTGCTTATTTCATCATTCAGCACCGAATGTATCAGGCAGTGCCGTAAAAAAGCTCCAGCTGTTGCTACGGGGTTGCTTTATGATAAAAGGGCTTCAGCCGGGTTAAGGCCCATAGAAGCATGCCTTCGGACCGGTGCCGTTTCACTTCACACGAAAAAACGCAGAACCACAAAAAAGATGATCAGTAAGGCCGCAGATCGTGATATCCCTGTGATGGTCTACACGGTAAACCGAAGAAGAAGAATGAAAAAACTGATCCAGCATGGCGTAAAGGGCATATTTACAGATAAACCCTCTTTGCTGCGGGAAGTGGTTTTAACAATGAATTCATAATTTTCACCCAATAAGCACGGCCAATGAGAAAAAAGTTAAGAAGAATTCTCATTTTGTTTGAATGCCATTGAGGAGCCCCCTATTTTCAGTTTTCCCGAAACAATGTCCACAACTTCATGGCTACAAAATACATCTTTGTTACAGGCGGGGTAACGTCTTCTCTCGGTAAAGGAATTATTTGTGCATCTCTTGGCAGATTACTTGTGGCGCGCGGACTGCGGGTTACCATACAGAAACTGGACCCCTACATCAATGTGGATCCAGGTACCATGAATCCATACGAGCATGGGGAAGTGTATGTAACGGATGATGGAGCTGAAACAGATCTGGATCTTGGCCACTATGAGCGATTTTTGGATATCCGCACTTCCCAGACGAATAATGTAACCACCGGGCGAATTTATTTTGATGTCATCACGAAAGAACGCCGCGGAGCTTATCTGGGCAAAACGGTTCAGGTTATCCCCCACATAACCGATGAGATTAAATCGCATGTGCTGAAGCTGGGCCAGTCGAGTGATTACGACATTGTTATTACAGAGATCGGTGGCACGGTTGGGGATATTGAAAGCCTGCCCTACATTGAAGCTATGAGGCAGCTTCGCTATGAAGTTGGCAGAAAAAATACGCTGTCGATCCATCTTACACTGGTACCTTATCTTGCTGCTGCCGGAGAGCTGAAAACAAAGCCGACCCAGCATTCGGTTAAAACACTTTCGGAGAGCGGAGTAAATCCGGATATCCTTGTCTGCAGATCGGAGTATCCGCTGGATAAATCCATCCGTTCAAAAATTGCCCAGTTCTGCAATGTTGAAATAGATGATGTGATCGCATCGCTGGATGCGGAATCCATTTATGAAGTGCCTTTGCTGATGCAGGAAGAGGGTCTCGACGCCAGGGTGATAGAGAAGCTGGACCTTCCGGCCAAGAATGCCGATTTGAAAAAATGGTGTGATTTTGTTGAGCGAGTGAAACGCCCGGCCCACAGAATCAAAATTGCGCTGGTTGGGAAATATGTTGAGCATCACGATGCCTACAAATCCATTGTGGAGGCTTTGATCCACGGCGGAGCCATGAACAATACGGGTGTCGATATTCAGTGGATTCAGTCGGATTATATTACAGAATCGAATGTGGCAACAAAACTTAACGGTGTTTCAGGTGTGCTGGTAGCGCCAGGTTTTGGAGGCAGGGGGATTGAAGGAAAACTTGCAGCCGTAAAGCATGCCCGTAATAATGATATCCCGTTTTTTGGTATTTGTCTGGGTATGCAGTGTGCTGTGATTGAATTTGCGCGCAATGTGGCCGGAATGGAAGGGGCAAACAGCACCGAATTTGATGAGAACAACGATTATCCGGTTATTGACCTGATGCCCGATCAGCGTGACGTGGAAGACAAAGGCGGAACGATGCGGCTCGGAAGATATGCATGTGATATCACAGAGAGTACGCGAGCACACGAAGCGTATCAAAAAGAGCATATTTTTGAACGGCACCGCCACCGGTTTGAGCTTAATAACGATCTTCGTGATGAGCTGAATAAAAAAGGACTGGTTATTTCGGGTGTGAATCCGGAGCGAAATCTTGTGGAGATGATTGAAATTTCTGATCATCCCTGGTTTGTAGGGGTTCAGTTTCACCCTGAATTACGCAGCACCGTATATGATCCGCATCCGCTTTTCACATCATTTGTAAAAGCTTCCCTGCAAAAGGCCGGAATTACCGAAAGCGCCGGTGCAGAACAGATCGCATAATGAAAACGGGATCGCAATACTCCGGCAGGGTCAGACTGCGAACCTGTGGATTGCTGATTCAGAATGAATCGATTCTGTTGGTAAAACAGAATGTGCCTACCATGAACGAACCTGTCTGGATTCCGCCCGGAGGCGGTGTGGAACTGGGTGAGTCGCTAGATGAAACCCTTGCGCGGGAAGTGTTTGAGGAAACCCGACTGCAAATCAGTGATGTAAGGCTCAGGTACATACATGAATTTATTCAGCCGCCATTCCATGCCGTTGAGTTTTATTACATTGTGAATCAATTTAACGGGCGCCTGAAAACCGGCAGTGATCCGGAGAGGCAAAAGGAAAATCAGGATATTCTGGATGCCCTGTTTGCACCGTATAAATACCTTTCGGGCTGGAATGTACACCCGCGTTTTTTGATTGAAGAAATCAAAAATCAAAGACTGGAAAATCACGGTATAACCCGGTTCCGAACAGTAAGAAATACTACGTAATCCGGTTGCTTTTATAACAACCGTAAGTTCCTGTAACAGAAACTCTTTAACCACCTCCTTCACGTAATAGAATATCATGAAAAAAACAGGATTTATACTGCTCACTGTCACTTTGCTTTTCTCTGCATGCACGCAGGAGGATAACGCATTTGTGATGCATAATATAAACGGATACACTTTATCCGGCGGGGATTTAGTACAATTTGACGCCATTGCCGTAAAGGACGGCCGAGTGGTTGAAACAGGAGCGGCTACGGCCCTGCAGGAGCAATTTTCCGATTATGAGCAAATCAACGGAGCCGGACAAACCATGCTTCCGGGACTGATAGATGCACATACCCACGTAATGAACCTTGGTTTTCAGGAGTTGGATGTTAATGTGCAGGGAATAGACTCATTGGATGAAACGCTGGAGAAGATCCGCCAGTACGCGGAAGATAATCCCGACCTGGAATGGATACTGGGCCGTGGCTGGAACCAGGTATTGTGGGAAGAAAATGAGTTTCCAACTGCCGAAGATCTAGACAGGATTGTCCCCGATCGCCCCGTTTTCCTCAGAAGAGTGGATGGACATGCCGCATGGGCGAACAGCAAGGCCATGGAGCTAGCGGGAATCGACGACGATACACCCGACCTGCAGGGGGGCGTTATACGCCGTGATGAAAATGGGAAGGCAACAGGCATCTTTATTGATACGGCAATGGGGTACATCGGGAGTGAGATCCCGCCGCGCACCGCTGCCGAAAAACGCCGTGCTTTTGAGCTTGCCCTTGAAAAAATGGCCCGTCATGGTCTGACAAGCGTGCACGATGCCAGAACCAATAATGAAACCTGGGAGATGTACAAAGAGTATGCTGATAACGGCACTCTTATTACAAGAATTTATGTCATGGCAGCCGGAACCGGAGATGAATTTGATGTGATGGCGGCAAAAGGCCCGATAAAAAGTTACGCAGATGATATGCTCTCCATGCGCAGTGTGAAAATATCAGCAGATGGCGCGCTGGGCAGCAGGGGGGCGGCTCTTCTGGAGGATTATCACGATGACCCGGGCAACAAAGGTCTGCTCTTCTTTGATCAGGAGGATCTGAATGCTATGCTTTTGAAGGGCGCATCAGCCGGGTTTCAGATGAATATCCATGCGATCGGTGACGCAGCCAACCGACAGGTACTTGACGGTTTTGAGTACATCAATAACGAGCTGGACGGCCAGGCAGATCTGCGCCACAGGGTTGAGCATGCGCAGATTGTTGCCCTTGATGATATTCCCAGATTTGTGGATTTAAATTTAATTGCATCCATGCAGCCTACACATGCCACCAGCGATATGAATATGGCAGAAGACAGGGTGGGGCCAGACAGGATTCGCGGCGCCTACGCCTGGCAGACCTTTCTGGATCAGGGCACGGTGATTGCAGCGGGTTCCGATTTTCCTGTGGAGGATGTGAATCCGTTTTATGGCCTCTATTCTGCCGTAACCCGGCAAGATCATGAAGGCATGCCTCCCGGAGGCTGGTACAGTGAACAGCGCATGAGCCGTATTGAAACAATCCGCGCTTTCACGATTGATGCGGCCTATTCAGCCCACCAGGAAGAGGTTCTTGGAACACTCGAGCCCGGCAAATGGGCAGATTTTATTTTAATTGATCGTGACTTTTTTGAAGTGGAAGCTTCTCAAATCTGGCAAACAGAAGTGAATGAAACATGGGTTGCCGGAAAAAGAGTTTTTCAGAAGCAGTGACATGAAGGTAAGGGTTGAGCAGCTGAATCCGATAGCCGGAGATCTGGAAGGAAACAAAGATCTTATTCTGAAGTCGCTAAGAAAGGCAGAAAAGGATGGTATAAACCTTCTGATCCTTCCGGAGCTGGTTGTAACGGCGTATCCGGTGCATGACCTGCTGGAGAGCGACACCTTCAGGCAGGCCTGTTATCGTGTAAATGAAGAAATTATTTCGGCCACAAAATCGACGGCTATTCTGTTTGGTTCGATCACGCCGAATGCCGGACTTGGAAGGAAAATGTTTAACTCAGCATTGCTCTCAAAAAACGGAAAACTGATACAAACTGTGCATAAAAGCCTTTTACCCACATATGATGTATTTGATGACTTGCGGTATTTCGAACCCGCAGGCACGTTAAGCTGTATGGAGCTTGACGGGCTAAGGCTGGGTGTGACGGTATGCGAGGATATCTGGTACAATGAAAATGAAATACAGTACCATACCTACCCGATAGATCCCGCCATGGAGCTTAAAAAAATGGGTGCCCGGGCAATTGTCAACATTTCTGCATCACCCTATACAAACAGGAAGCATGAGAACCGGGTGAATATGCTTAAAAATCATGTGAAAAGGCTTGGAATTCCTCTTTTTTACAGCAACCAAACCGGCGCCAATACCGAACTCATTTTCGATGGTGACTCCATGATTATCGACAGCGATGCTTCCGTGATTGCTGCAGTCGGCTCATTCTCTGCAGGATACACAGACGTGAAGTGGAATGTGTCGGAGGGAGAAAACAGTGTAAAGGCTTTGGAGAAAAGTAAAAAGATTGACGTGTATCCGGCTTCGGGTCCGGCCAGGCAGTTTGAAGCCATCCGATGCGGTTTGTCCGACTATCTTGGGAAAACAGGCGTTACAGGAGATGTTGTGCTTGGCTTGAGCGGCGGTATAGATTCTGCACTTGTTTGCACTCTGGCTGCAGAAATATTGGGGCCCGAACATGTTACAGCGATTACAATGCCGAGTGAATTTTCCAGCGAGGGCAGTGTAACGCACTCTGAGGAACTGGCTCATAATCTTGGAATAACTCTACACAATGTGCCAATCGGCACGCTTTTTAAGGAACATCGCTCTGTTCTGGATCCTCTGTTTGAAGGAACATCATTTGGCGTGGCTGAGGAGAACCTTCAGAGCAGAATACGGGGTGCACTGCTGATGGCCTATTCAAACAAGTTTAACGCTTTTCTTCTGGCTACCGGCAACAAGTCGGAGTATGCAGTAGGATATGCCACACTGTATGGTGATATGAACGGTGCACTTTCTCTGATTGGTGACTTGTATAAAACGGAAGTATATGCCCTCTCAGCATGGCTCAATGAGGTCTTTTATGAAAAGGAAGTGATTCCGGCAGCTGTCATTGAAAAAGAGCCCAGTGCAGAATTGCGTCCCGGACAGAAAGATTCTGATACACTGCCCGGGTATGACATTCTGGACGACATACTGTACCGTTATATTGAGCTGCAACAGGGCGTAAAGGATATAATATCTGCGGGACATGATGCGGATAATGTGCAGAGGGTAGTCCGAATGGTTGATATGAACGAATTTAAACGAAATCAGGCTGTACCTATATTGAAATTGTCTTCCAAATCCTTTGGAACCGGTCGCAGGTGGCCGATAGTACAAAGGTGGACATCCCGTAAAAACTCATGAGAAAGTTGTAACTAACTACAAAATTGTATTGATTTTTCTTTATTTCGAATTAATTATAATCACGCTGACACGTAACTGTTCAATTTACTAACTTGTTCTCCCTACAAAAACAACAGAGAATCATATGAAACCCGCTATCCTTATTATTTTCTTCTGCTTATCATTTCAGGCACTCTCGGCTCAGTCGAGCAGCCAGCAGACCAGAACCGTTGTACCTGTAAAGCTGCTGCCATACGCCAACCCGTTAACTGAATCGAAGGAAGATGCACAGATACAGGAGGAGAGGTCGCTGCCCGATGATATCGATAAAGAGCTGCTGAGAAGAATTTCGGATACCTATCGTTTGCACGTACTTGCCATTGATGCCCAGATTCAGGGAGATTTGGTTCAGGCTGAAGAGTATATCAACGAGGCTTTTGCATCCATTCAGGGCATGATGGATGACTATCCTGAACTTCAGGGCAATCGGCGGTTTGCAGAACTTTACAGGTCCGTGATGGCTGAACACAGTGAGTTTTACGGCATTACGGAATCGAGAACCGAGACTGAGGGTGACATTTTTGAAATCAGGGAAGAACTTTTTTCGGACAATGATGACTGGATCACAGAGGGTTATGTTTTACCGGAGAACCTGACAATCAATCAGCTTGAAGTGCCTCTGATTCAGAATCAGCATGTAAATCGCCATCTCATGTACTATACACTTCGCCGGCCCGATGTGATGGAGCGCTGGCTGGAGAGATCCGAGCACTACTTCCCCATGATGCGTGAAATCTTTGAGGATGAAGGTGTGCCCACCGAGCTTATCCACCTGTCAATGATTGAGAGTGGACTGGTTCCAACTGCCAGAAGCTGGGCGTCTGCCGTAGGACTATGGCAATTTATACGTGCTACCGGTGCAGTATATGGCCTGGAAGTAAACTGGTGGATCGATGAGCGAAGAGATCCAATAAAAGCCACAAGGGCTGCGGCACAGCATCTGGGCGATCTGTACGACATTTGGGGCGACTGGCACCTGGCACTCGCCAATTACAATCTGAGTCCAAGGGGACTGCGAAGGGCAATCAGAGCCGCAGGCGGAGTTGAGGACTATTGGGCCGCATATCCGTATCTGCCGCGTGAAACCAGGGGGTATGTACCCGGTTATATTGCAGCGACCATGATTGCAATGAATCCTGAAGAGTTTGGTTTTGATAAGCCCTCAGGTGTTGAACCTTATACATATGAGGTAACGGAAGTGGACGGACTTATGCCGCTTGAAGATCTTGCTGATGCGGCCGGTATTTCTATCAGGGAATTGAGGGACATGAACCCTGAACTGCTGCGATGGGCAACGCCACCAGGCGGCAAATACCCGTTAAAGCTGCCGGTTGGAGTGAAGGAAGATTTCCTGATTGCGTATCAGGAAATTCCAAAGGAAAACCGTGCTTCCGAAGTGGCAATGCATACGGTAAGCAGGGGAGAAACCCTTGGCTACATAGCACGGCGTTACGGAACCTCAGTCCGAGCATTATTTGATTCAAACGACGGACTTAGCAGTACGATCTACCCGGGACAAACCATTGTGGTGCCCGTTGCTCCGGGATCCAGGGAGCAGATTGCTGCAGACAGGCCGTCCAACCGCGGCTCATCACGGAGTCAGTCACAGAGGAGGCCTCAGGTTCAGGCTCCTGCAAATACTACAGGAATGACCTACACAGTTAAAAGCGGAGACACAATCGGGCACATAGCCGAGTGGTTTGATGTACGGGCATGGCAAATCAGGGCCTGGAACAATGTAACCAACACCATTCGCGTAGGACAACGGCTTACGGTATACGTATCCAACAATCGTGTGGAGTTTTTCTCCCAGGTTGAAGATCTCACGTTTGCACAAAAGCAGGAACTGGAAAGAAGACAGCGTTCAGGCGAAAATATCTATGCACTCAGATTTGACGGTGCGGGTTCCGGTTCAGGGTCGGGCGATTCCATCAGATATACTGTGCGTAGAAATGATACTCTGAGCAACATTGCCAGCCGTCATGGCGTTAGTGTTGCAGATATCCAGCGTGACAATAACCTGAGAGGAACCACGATTTATGCAGGCCAGACTCTTACGATTCGCCGCAGATAAAAACTTTTCATGAAAGCTGTTTCAAAATTCGTTCCGGCTGTATCAGCAGCTCTTGTTATTCTGTTTTTGACAGCCTTCGCCCAGAGCGATCTCTTTTTTCGCATTAAGAAGCAGCTTACCATCTACAGTGATGTGTTTAAAGCCGTTGCCACAAGCTATGTAGACGAGGTTGAACCTGAAACCCTTACCCGCCTCGGGCTTCAGGGTATGCTCGGCGGGCTTGATCCTTATACGGTATTCATTGACGAGGGTGAACTGCAGCAGCTTGAAATCCTTTCCTCCGGTGTGTACGGAGGAATCGGTATTGAAGCCGGATTCAGAGGCGATCAAGTGGTTATCATTGCGCCGCTTGAGGGGTATCCCGCTGAACGTGCAGGTCTGCAGCCCGGGGATGTGATTGAAGCTGTAAACGGAAGTTCGGTCACAGGTTTCACTCCGGATGAAGTTCAGAATCTGACCATTGGTGATCCGGGAACCACAATCGAGATGACTGTAAGGCGTCCGTCAATTGATCAGCAGATCACCGTAACGATGGAGCGTGAGCGGATTGAAGTCCGGAATATCACGTATGCAGGGCTTACAGGTGACAGAAATCAAATTGGATACATTAAAATTTCCCGATTCGGCCAGCGAACGGCTGAAGAACTGCGCGGCAGTCTGATTGAGCTTGAAGAAGAGAACGAACTGAACGGACTGATTCTGGATCTCAGGAATAATCCCGGCGGACTGCTGAATGAAGCTGTAGAGGTTGTTGACAAATTTATAGAGCCGGGCGTAAGCGTGGTTGAGACGCGCGGACGGTATGACAGCCGAAGTGCAGTGTACACCAGTCAGGAACCCGCCCTGTTTGAAAATCTTCCATTGGTTGTGCTGATCAATAACGGAAGTGCAAGCGCATCGGAAGTGGTTGCTGGCGCATTGCAGGATCTGGACCGGGCTGTAATACTGGGAGAAAACAGCTTCGGTAAAGGGCTTGTTCAGGAGGTTCGGCCTCTTTCATACAATACATCCATCAAAATTACGGTATCCGAGTACTACACGCCCAGCGGAAGGGGCATTCAGGCTGTTGATTACAGGGATCCCGGTACGGACGGATCAGCTATTCCGGACTCACTACGCAGAGCATTTCGTACAAAAAACGGACGAACCGTTTATGACGGTATGGGAATTGAACCCGACGTAACTCTTGAACGTGAGGGCAATGAACTGCTTGAAACGGCCCTGGAGAGCGAAAACCACTTTTTCTTTTTTGTTAACGAATATCTCACTTCAGAAAATCGCGGGGAGAGACCTGAGTATCCGGAGGATTTCTACAATCAATTCTCAAACTACTTGCAGCAGCGGGGTTTTACATTCGATACATCTGCAGACCGTTACCTGGAATCATTGACGTCGAATATCACCCAGTTCTCCAACCAGGATGATGCACGTGAATACATAGAAGAGTTACGGGCCCTGCTTCGTGATCAAAAAATATCTATGATCTACGACAGCCGCGAGCTTATCGAGAGTGAACTGAGGGCTGAATGGATCTCACAAACGTTAAGCGGTGAGGACCGCCTGTCCGAAATGCTTAAATATGATTATCTGATTACGAATGCAATTGAGATTCTATCCAGCCCGGCCGACTATCGCTCGACCCTGATTCCATAATTTTGGGCAAATCTGACCTACATACTCACACGAAAGAGTCCGATGGTGCACTATCGGCCGAACAGCTGATCGAACGAGCCAAAAAAAAGGGGCTCAAAGCCATTTCCATAACGGATCATGATACGATCAACGGCTATAAAAAAGCGCGTCCGGCCGCCAATGAAGCAGGTATTGAGCTGATCCCCGGAATTGAAATTACGGCCCTTTGGAACAAGCGGGAGGTGCATATTCTGGCATATCTTTTTGACACGGAAAATCCAAAACTGCTTGCACTTCTGAAAAGACAGCGGCTGGCCAGGATAAAACGAATGAGGGATATTGTAGAGGTTCTGCGAGGACAGGGCCTTGATATCTCACTGGATGAAGTCAGGGCAGAGTCAGGAACTGGAAGTCCGGGGCGGCCACATGCTGCTTCAGTTCTGATCAGCAAAGGGTATGTTGCGTCTGTGGCAGAGGCTTTCATCCGTTATCTTTCCTCGGAAAAGCTTAAGGGAATCAGAACCGATTACGCAACTGTTGAAGAGGTGGTTAAGATTGTGAAAGAAGCTCATGGAGTCCTCTCACTTGCACACCCCGGTCCATTATACAGCCAGAAAGAGATCAATACACTTCTGGAATTTGGAATAGACGGAATTGAATGCATTCATCCCAGTCATAACTTTAATCTGCAGCGCAGCTTTACTAAAATGGCGGAGTCGAGGCACCTTCTCATTACCGGCGGCAGTGATTTTCATGGGAAAAGGAAATCAGAATATGATCCCTATTTTGGGATTGTTACCTTGGGGGATAAGCATCTGGCCTCTATGAAGCGGCTTGCACAACGCAGAAAAACAGAACAAAAAAGCTAAAACATGCCGGTAGTAACCAAGTCAGACACGATAGACTGGAAAACCGTCCGTATTGCAGTTGTAGCGGCAAGATGGAACTCTTTTATTACTGATGAAATGCTGAAAGGTGCCGTAGATGCACTAAAGGGTAAAGGTATTCCCGACAAACAAATTTATCAGCTTCGCTGTCCGGGTTCTTTCGAACTGCCGCTTGCATGTAAATATTGTCTGGATGAACTTGATACAGACGGTGTCGTAGCAATTGGTGCGGTGATACGTGGCGGAACTCCGCACTTCGACTATGTGTGCGATGCCGTAACAAGGGGTATAACCGACCTGAATCTTGAATCCGGTAAACCTGTAGCGTTTGGTGTTCTCACCACAGACACGGTGGAACAGGCAGTAGAGAGGGCAGGTATCCATAAAGGTAATAAAGGTGCAGAGGCAGCGTTGTCTGCCTGTGAAATGATTGAGCTGCAACGCGCAGTAAAAGAATCAGGCTCCTAAATAGTGTTTGAATGCTTAGCGATTATACGCTAACTTTCAAGGCTTGAATAACCCCATTAAATCATGGCTTTGGAACCACTTTCATTAACCGATAAAAAACAGTCCGAAGAAGACAAACATCTTCAGGAGGAGGTTAAAACTGCAGGTTCAATTCCCAGCCATATTGCGATTATCATGGACGGGAACGGAAGGTGGGCGCAGGATAAAGGCAATATCAGGTTGTTTGGCCACAAAGAAGGCGTGGAGTCGGTTCGTGATATCACAGAAGCGTGTGCACAGCTCGGCGTAAGTCATTTAACGCTTTATGCGTTCTCTACAGAGAACTGGAACCGTCCCTCTTCCGAGATAAACGGCCTCATGAAATTGCTGGTTCATTCTCTTCAGAATGAGGCAAATCGACTGCATAAGAACAATATTCGACTGGTATCTATTGGCCAGATCGACAGACTCCCATCGAGTTGCCGCAACAAACTGGAAGAAGTTAAAGAGCTGACGAAAGAGAATGATCGACTGGAACTTTGTCTTGCATTGAGCTATTCAGGCCGGTGGGATATTACCGAAGCCGTAAAAAAACTCGCGAAGGATGTGAAGGACGGTAAGATAGATCCTGAAAACATTGACGATGATATGATCAGTACGCGTCTTTCTACCGGTAAGGTTCCGGATCCTGATTTGATCATCAGAACCAGCGGCGAATATCGGATTTCCAATTTTTTACTGTGGCAGCTGGCCTACTCCGAGCTTTATATCACACAAACATACTGGCCGGATTTCAGAAGAGATGAGCTTTATAAAGCCATCCAATCGTATCAAAAGCGGGAACGCCGTTTTGGTAAAGTGAAAAAGGGGTATACGAAAAAGGTGTCCGCATCAGTTATTAACAAAATTTTATCCTAAACAGCAGTAAGAATTTACCACGTGTCGAAACATAAGCTTCTCTTATTCTGCCTGACATTATTAACGGGAATTTTTTCACTTCAGAACGCTGCCGCACAGGATACCGGTCAGGTACGGATTGAGGATCCCTCGCAGCTTACTCCCCTTGAGTTTGAAATTCGTGAAATCACCGTTACGGGACTGGTTACCGCCCGGGAAAGTTTCGTGATCAGCAGCAGCGGTCTGAGGGTCGGTGAACGGATAACCATACCGGGTGAGGAAATTGCAAATGCTATTCGCCAGCTCTACCGCTCCGGAATTTTTTCGGATGTGGAAATCGCTTATGAGAGAGTGACCGGCGGTGTGAATATCGATATTCGAGTTGAGGAAGAACCACGTCTGCAGCGATATGAAATAACGGGAGTGAAAAGATCCCAGCGCCGTGAACTGCGTGAGCAGCTGAATTTACTGACAGGTTTTGCGGTAACCCGGGCTGTGCGGTCACAGGCACTCAACACCATCAACCGGTATTATCGAGAAAAAGGATACTGGGGAACCGAGGTAGAAATTAATGAAGAGATTACGGACGAAGAGCGTAACCGGATGACCCTTACCTTCCGAATCGATCCCGGGGAGCGAATCAAAGTGCGTGAAATCAATTTTGAAGGCAACGAAGAATTCAGCGACCGAAGATTGCGCAAAGAGTTCTCAACTATCAAGCAGGATCGCTGGTACAGAATTTTCAAACGGCATGTGTTTACCCGCGATGATTACGAGGAAGGAATTAACAATGTGCTTCAATATTATCGTGACCGTGGATATCGTGATGTACGGGCCGTTGATGACTCCGTGTATGTAGATAACTGGCGGCGCAGCAAAGACGGTGTATTTTTTGACATTGAAATTGAGGAAGGTCCGCAGTATTTCATCCGCGATATTGAATGGGAGGGCAATACCGTTTACACGGACGAGCAGCTTACACTTGCATTCGGTTTTCAGCCGGGGGATGTGTTCAATGAATCCAAGTTCAGTGAAAACCTGGAGTACAAGCAAGACGAAACGGATATAACCAGCCTTTACAACAATGTGGGCTACCTGTTTTTCCAGGTTTTTGATGACGTACGGGTGGTCGCTGAGGATTCTGTCGATCTCTATTTTGAGATTGTGGAAGATGAAATTGCGACCATACGCGAAGTGTCATTTTCAGGAAATACCAAAACCCACGATGATGTGGTACGGCGTACATTACGTACCGTTCCGGGACAAACATACAGCCGGTCGGCTATCATACGAACAATCCGGGAACTGGGTCAGCTTGGATATTTCAGCCCGGAAGGCATCCAGCCCGAATTGGTGCCTGACCAGCAGGAGCGTACTGTCGACATCAGCTATTCGCTGGATGAAACAGCCGGAAGCGATAATTTTGAATTTTCAGGTGGTTTTGGCGGCCGGCAGATTGGAGTGATTCTGGCTGCCCGCGTAAATTTCAATAATTTTTCCATTCAGCGAGTATTTGAACCCGGTGGCTGGAATCCCATTCCTTCCGGAGATGGTCAAAGACTCTCACTGGGAGTTCAGGTAACCGGTCGTGGGTATCAAAGCTATAATTTCAGTTTTACAGAACCCTGGTTAAGAGGAAGACCAACCTCGTTTGGCGTGAGCCTTTCATACGACTATCTGAACTTCAGCCGATCAAGTTTTGGTTTTGGAGGGGGCTTCGACACCGGACAGGATCGCCGGAACGAACTCTTTTCTGCGAGTGTAAGTCTTGGAAAACGTCTCAACTGGCCCGATGATTTCTTTTCACAGCAGACGGTTTTGACATTCAACCGATTCAATGTGCTGGGCTTCAGCGGAATTTTTGAGGATGGAAAGGCGGATCTGCTAACCGTACGGCACGTAATAGAGCGAAATTCAACCGATAACCCCATCTCACCTCGCCAGGGGTCAAAGTTCAATATCTCAGGAGAGGTTGCCCTCCCTGTTCCCGGCTTTAACCAGTTTTATAAACTGAAGTCACAATATCTGCATCACCACACCATTACCGGTAAACTTGTGATCAGTGCGGGTGCTGAATACGGGTATATGGGTTATTTTACCGATGTTAATCGGAGTAATTTCCAGAGATTCTTTCTCGGCGGTACAGCAATCCAGCAGAGACAGAATTTTCTGAACGACAACATCGACATGCGAGGTTTTCCGGGAGGCTTCAATGGAGTGATTTCACCCGTAGATGAAAATCAGAACCTGGTAGGTGGCCGCGTATACAGTAAATATTCATTTGAATTGCGATATCCTGCCGTTTCAAATGAACAGATACAGCTTATACCGTATGGATTCATCGATGCAGGTAATACTTTTTCAGACCTGAATCGCTTTGACCCGTTCAATGTGAAACGGGCAGCCGGTTTCGGTGCCAGAATATTCCTGCCCATTCTGGGTCTTGTTGACCTCAGCTACGGTTACAGGCTGGACGGTACTCCCGGTTCAAATGAAGGTCCGGGACTTGCTCCGGGCGAGTGGGAGTTTCTCTTCAATATCGGCGCTCCTTTTTAAACAAATGAAACCGGGTAATCAAACATATTATTCAATAGGTTTGCAGCTGCTCTCTGCGGCTCTGTTCATAGCAGTGATGAGCGACGGGACGGTTTATGCTCAGGACCAGAAAATCGGGTTTATCGACTCTGAAGTGATCCTTGAACGTATGCCCGAGTATTCAGGAGTCGAACAGCGACTCTCGAATCTGAGTGATACCTGGAATATGGAGATATCAGCACTTGAACAAGAGCTTGAAGAGCTTGAAACGGAATTTGAAGCGCGTGAAATTCTTTTTACTGAAGAGATTCGTGAGCAACGATTAGAAGAAATTAACCGAAAAAGAGACGAACTGAATCGTTACATCGAAGAGAAGTTCGGGCCGGATGGCGAATACTTTACACGGCAAAAAGAGCTTCTTGAGCCCATTCAAAGGCAGATATTTGACGCATTGACACTTGTGGCAAACCGCGGTCAGTTTGATTTTGTGTTCGACCGATCACAGGACACCCGTTTCCTGTTTGTACGTCAGCAGTGGAACCTAACGGAGGATGTGATGTTAGAACTGGGTATAGAGCTTGCGGGTAATTGAGAAATAATAACGTTAAATTAAGCGGCTAAATTAAAAAACGAATATATGAAAAGAATACTACTGACAACCCTTATTGTGATCATGCCGGCGCTGGCATTCGGACAGCTAAAGGTTGGGATCATGAATCCGGATGAGGTGCTGAACGCACTTCCTGAAACGGCACAGGTAGAAGCCGAGCTGCAGGAGTATATACAGCAGAGGCAAACCATGTATCAGGAGCGATATCAGAGCTGGATCAGCGAGCTGACGGATTTCAGCGAAAGAGCGGAAGCCGGCGAATTGAGTGAAGAGGCGCAGGAGCAGCAACAGCAGCGTCTTGTTGAACAGCAGGAAGAGCTGAGCAATCTGCAGGCTCAGATACAGCGCCAGATTCAGCAGCGGCAAAATGAACTGATCAATCCGCTGTTAACACGGGTTGAAGACGCCATGAATGAAGTGGCTGAAGAAATGGAGCTCGAATTTGTGATCAATAAAAATGCAAGTACAGGTGACCCGATTATATACTACTCATCGCAGCGCGGTGTTGATATTACCGAAAGAGTTATTCAACTAATTACACAGAACTAATTTAAACACATCTATTATCATGAAAAACGCAATCATCTTCAGTTTTGTCAGTCTTATCGCACTTGTTTCCCTGGCGGCTGCCCCGGCAGCATCGGCCCAGGATATGACGATTGGATTTGTTGAACCCAGAGCGATTCTGGAACGAATGCCGGAAATGAGCGCTGTTCGTCAAAGGCTTCAAAACTTTGCAGAACGAAAGCAAAACGAACTGGGAACCAAGGAGCGTGAACTCCAGACTGAAATTGAACTGTACCAGCAAAAGGTAGGAGTGATTTCAGAGACAGCACGTCAGCAGGAAGAAGAGCGGCTTACAGCTCTCGAGACCGAATTTCGTCAATTACAAACCGAGGCTCAGCAGGAACTTCAGCAGCGTCAGGCTGAACTGATGGGTCCGCTTCTTCAGCAGGTACAGGAGGCGATAGATACGGTAGCAGCCAGAAGAGGGCTGGATTATGTCCTGAATCAGACCACATCGAACGGCGATGTAATCATTCTCTATGTATCCCCAAGGGTTCAGGAAGAGTATGACATTACCGATGCCGTTATGCAGGAACTGGGTATCTGATAGTTTCAGTTTACGGTGGAGTTTCACCGGCATACAACTTAAAAGATTAAAAAAAGGCAGTCATAATGGCTGCCTTTTTTTATTCAGGCTGAGATTTTTTCTTGTGTTACTCACGATCTTAAGGCGCAGGGGTGATGGACGATGGACGATGGGTGATGGACGATGGACGATGGTTGATGTTAGAAGTTTCCCGAATTAAAACCTGCCGTTTCCGTTCCGATTTACGTTTCTTACATCTGTAGCCGGATTCACGATGCCCTTCCAACCGCATTCATTTTGCTCTCATTTAGGAATATGCAGATGACTCCGGGTACAGTTATTTCACATTCTTTCTTCGGTTACGGATATAATCCTCAAAAATGTATCCGCCCAGGTCATTAAGCGAAGAATAATAGGCCCTGCCGCTGTTGGCTTCGGTCAGGTCTCTTACAAAATTCTGAAGGTAGGGGTCGCGTGCTATCATGAATGTGGTGATGGGAATCCGGTCTCTTTTACATTTCACGGCTTCATCAAGCACTTTGTTCACAATTTTTCGGTCGAGCCCGAAGCTGTTTTTGTAAAGGCGCCCGCCTTCATGCATGCATGAAGGTTTACCATCCGTAATCATGAATATCTGTTTGTTGGAAAACTTTTTACGCTGCAGAATATGACGTGCTTTTTGAAGCGCATGCAGGGTATTGGTATGGTAAGGCCCAACCTTAAGATAGGGCAGATCTTTAACCTCGATTTCCCAGGCCCCATTGCCGAACGCCACAATATCCAGGGAGTCTTTGGCATAGTTGTTCATGATAAGCTCTGAAAGCGCCATGGCTACTTTCTTCGCGGGCGTGATTCGGTCCTCACCATATAGAATCATGGAGTGGCTCAGATCAATTAACAGAACAGTGGATACGGAGGTGTAGTGATCGGTATTATAGACTTCCAGATCGTCCTCACGCAGATCAAACTTATCCAGACTGCTGTGCTTGAGCATATTCAGCATGGTTCCTGAACTGTCGATGTGTGAAGCGTCATCGCCCGGCCTCCAACTTCGTGTTTCGGGTTGCCGTTCAAGCCCTTTCCCTGAGAATGGGGTTTTATGCTCCCCCTGTCCTCCCTTACTCAGCTGAGTAAAGATTTCCTCAAGGGATTTTCTGCGTATGCTTCGGTCGGTTTTGGCGGTTGGCACCATCACCTGCTGCTCGTCGTCATATCTTATGTAGCCGCGCTCCTGCATCTCTTCTATAAAATCACCTATACCGAAATCTTCTTCAAATCCGTCCGTGATCTGATACTCCTCATCGAGCTGATTGAGCCATCGCAATGCCTGGGAGACGTCTCCTCCCGCTATGGTCAATAGCTCCTGAAACAGATCCCAGAGCGTATCAAATGGGGATTTACCATCCGGGCCGGAGTGTTTTTTATTCCATTCGGTATATTTGAAATGCATAAAGCTGAATCGTTAGCCGGTTCTCAATTCATAGTATTAACATCCGAGCATAACAAATCATTGCATACGGTTCATCTTTTCTTCAAGGAATTATATCTTGGCAGATAGATTTTGAAAAATAATTTTCCTGAATGGACAGATACCGGTTTGAAAAACAGTTATGGAGTGAAGGCTTTCGCCGGATTATGGGGCTCGATGAAGTGGGCAGAGGGTGTCTGTGCGGACCCGTTGTGGCGGCAGGGGTGATTATTCGCCCGGATTATTCGCTTAACCGGGATGTAGCCGACAGTAAAACACTTACAGAGAAGGAGAGGGAGGAGCTGGCTCTTGAAATAAAAGAGGAATCTGAGTTCTGGACGGTTCAGGAGTCAAGTGCCGCTGAAATAGACCGAATCAACATTCTTCGGGCATCACTCCAGGCGATGGTAAAATGTACTAAAGAAACCGGGGCAAATCCCGATTATCTGCTCGTAGATGGCAATCGATTTGTTCCGTCGCTCATCCGGTACAAGTGTGTGGTAAAAGGGGATGACAAGTCAGCATCCATTGCAGCGGCTTCGATTCTGGCCAAAGTGTACAGGGATCGTCTGATGCGAAATCTACATCAGGATTATCCGGTTTATGGCTGGGATACAAATGTAGGTTACCCTACTCAGCAGCATTTTGACGGCCTTCAAAAGCACGGCTATACAAAACATCATCGAAAATCCTTTAAACTGAGAACAGAGAGGCAGTTTATGCAAACGGCATCCAATGAAAATGAACCTCAGAGTTAGCTGTAGATACTGAAGGAGCGTTTGTAGAGGTGGAGATTCAGACAAATGGCAAGCATTATACTGTTCGCCAGAAAAGCATTACCCCCGTAGCTTACAAACGGCAATGGAATTCCCATAATCGGTAGTACGGCTGTAGCACTGCCTATATTAACTACGAAATGCGTAAAAAAGATAAAGGTTACACCTACAATCACCAGCTGAGCAAAAGGGTGTTTGTGGGCTCCGGCCATGTGCAGAAGCCTGAGAAAAAGGGCTGCATAGAGAATCAGAACAAGTCCCGCCCCCAGGAATCCGAACTCTTCACCGATTACACAATAGATAAAATCGGTCCACTGTTCAGGGAGAAAACGGAGTTGAGTCTGGGTTCCCTCCATAAATCCTTTACCGTACACTCCACCTGAGCCAATCGCAGTTTTTGCCTGCAATACGTTCCATCCGGCGCCCTGAGGGTCAAGCGTTGGGTTTACAAAAGCTTCCACTCTGGCCCGTTGATGCGGCAGCAGTATTTCCTGAAGGGCTACTTCTGTTCCGATCACAACAACAATCCCCAAAACAATGGAAGAGACAGTGAGCCAGGTCTGTTTTTGAAGAAGAAAGATGGCAATGATCAGAATGAGGGCGGCAATGGCTCCAAACCATACGTTGATGATGGAAAAATACCCGATCAATGCGGGAGAAATGATAAAAAGTGAAAGTCCGTAGGGAAGCCCGGACCAGAAAAGCACGACGGGGATCAGGGCAGCAATCACGAGTGCTGTTCCCGTATCATTCTGCAGGAGGACCAGCACAGCCGGTACCAGGATGATGGCCACGGTTGTGAGTGCCGTTTTTACATTGCCGACACTCATATTGCGCTTATGTGTAAGATAGTTGGCAACAGCCAGGACGGTAGCCAGCTTCATATACTCACTTATCTGAAGCCTTAAACCGAAAATGGAAAGCCAGCTTCGGCCACCACGTACCTCGATCCCGGCAAAAATAGTAATTACCGCAAGTATCAGACAAAGTCCATAGAATAGGTAGGATACGCCCTGAAAGGTTCTGGGGGAAGTGAACTGTATGGCAATCAGCACAACCACTGAGAGCGAAATCCACATCAGCTGACGGCTGAAGTTATCCTGGATAAAGGACTCCAGAAACTCTGATACAGGGCCCTGAGTTGCGCTGTAAATAGCGATAAGACCGACTGTTGACAACCCCGCCCAGATAAAAAGAACCGACCAGCTGAATTCTCGTGTATCAATCATCGTTCACCTCACTTTCTTCATCCTCACTGTCATCATCCGTCTCCTCATCACGGGGTACGAAGTTAAGTACGTAATTTAGAACGTATTGTCTCTCAACTTGTCCGGTCAAATATTGTTCAATCAGCAATGAGGCGACGGGAGCGGCTGAAATGGACCCATATCCTGAGTTCTCAGTAAGAACCGCAACGGCAATTTGCGGGTTATCGGCCGGAGCGTACGCAATGAACCAGCCGTGATTGCGGCCACGCGGATTCTGAGCTGTACCGGTTTTACCCAATACTTCAATATCATTGAGATTGGCATAAAAGCGGCCGCTGCCTTCGGTAACTGCACCACGCATTCCTTCCCGGACAACGTCGAGATATTCAGGCCGTACCCAATCTATGTGTTCAAGTTGCGGCTCAGTATAGTCAATGCTGCCATCGGGTTGACGTATCTCTGATACCACGTGCGGCTGAACCCTGTAGCCTCCGTTTGCAATTGATGAGACGGCAACCGCCATCTGAAGCGGTGAAGCGGAAACCATTCCTTGTCCGACTCCAAGGCTGATGAGATCTCCGATTCCCCAGTTACGCTCACCGAAATTATTGTTCATGTAACTGCTATCGGGCACAATTCCGGATACTTCAAACGGAAGGTCAACCTGATTGCGCGGGCCAATCCCAAAATCTTGTATAAGGTCTGCCCATTCATTCAGGTGTCCGTTTGTTGCAATTTGGTCCATCATCCAAAAGAAATAGGTATTGCTTGAGAACGTGATGGCACGAGCCAGATCATAGTCTCCCGGCTCGGCGGTATCACCGTAGGCACGCCCCCTGAAATAGGCACCGCTGTTGTAAATACTGGTTTCAGGAGTTATCAGCCCCATGTGAAGGCCGGCTAGTGCCATAAAGGGCTTAAACGTGGATCCCGGAGGCTCTCTTGAGGAGATTGCACGATTAAAGAGGGGTGTCATGGGATCGGAGTTGATACCCTCCCAGTAGTCCTGATCCGTTCGCCCCGCCAGTTTGGAGACATCGTATTGCGGAGAGCTTACAAGGGATAGTATTTCTCCCGTATTCGGATCCATTGCAACCACGCCACCCGATTTGCCCTCCATCAGCCGTTCAGCAAGCTCCTGCAGGGGGGCATCAATGGTGGTAACGAGATTTGCTCCTTTAACCGGCGAAACGTTCAGTTCACCATTATTGTAGGGCCCCAGGCTTTGCCCGTAGGCATTAACTCGAACATAGTCGCTACCCAGTTCACCGCGAAGAAAATCTTCATAGACCATCTCAATTCCGCTTTTGCCAATCTTATCTCCCAGGCGAAGATGTTCCGACTGTTCGTACTCCTCCGGTGTGGCTTCGCGGAGATACCCCATTATGTGGGATGCTTTCAGGTTAAGCGGGTAATTTCGTTTGCTTTCAACCTGATGCCCGATACCCGGCAGCTGCCAAAGGTTCTCCTGAACGGATGAGAACACCTCGAATGAAACTTCAGTAAAAAGACGCGAGGTTCTGTGCCATGAGTACTGCTGAGCTTCGGTAATTTGTTGCCTTACCACCTCCTCATCCATTTGAAGTATCCGGGCAAGGACGGGGACGTTATCCATTTCAAAATTGGCAGGTGTGATGGTAATGGAATAGATAGGCTGATTATCGACCATAATGGTTCCATTTCGGTCAAGTATCAGGCCTCGCGCAGGATGCACCATTTCCAGTCGCAGAGAATTTTGCATACTCAGAGGTGAATACTCCTCATAATCTATAATCTGCAGCTGAAATATCCTGCCAAGCATAACGGTGCAACCGATAAGCACAACGGCCTGCAGTATCCGTATGGATGTTTTCAGATTATTGGGATTTCTGCCTCTCATAGGGTAATGCTAACGATAACTTAATGGGGTATTGGTATTGCAGGGTAACTAAGATTGATCCCGTACAAGATGAAGAAAACTTCCAAGTACGGCTGTAAAGAACGAGCTAAGAAACAGGAGCGACCAGAATACATATGATGTCGCGTAGGTTTCCGTAAAGAAGGAAACTCCCAGAAAAACGAGATTGTGAAAAAAAGCAGCTCCGAACACAATCAGAAAAATCTGCCAGAAAATAAACCTGTTTTCAGAAATACGATTCAGATAGCCGTGTAGTATAAAAACCATCAGGGTTTTTGAAAACATGTTGAGTCCCCACAGGTCTGTCATTCCGTCCTGAAGCAATCCGAATAGTGCAGCAAAAAGGAGGCTCTCCGTTTTAGAACGGCTGGTACACATCCATAAAATGTATACGAGGATGAGATCCGCTTCCGCTCCGAAGATCTGCAGATTCCGGAACAGGACCACCTGTATGAGAACCATACCCAGGCCAAGCAGCAGTATGCGCAGGTTTTCTGATCGAATCAAAACATCTCCATCTGTTCATTTTCCAGTTCAAGTATGGTTGAATCGGGTTCAAATGCCACCACAAATCCCTCCGACATTGTCCACAGGTCAGCATAGGCCCGAAGGGTAATAATCTGGGTTTCAACACCGTCGCCGGGCTCTACCCTTATTACCTCTCCGATTGGAATGCCACCGGGAAACTGGTTACTTGCTCCGGATGTCTGAACCACCTGGCCCGAATCCACCGGAATGGTTTGTGGTACAAACATCATAGTAAGTTCATTGTGTCTATTTTCGGGCCAGGAGACAATACCATAAGCGCGGGACTCCTGGATCTGCGCACTAACCCTGAACATGGAATTGGCATAGGGGAGAACCTGGGAATAGCTGTCGGCTGTTACAATAACTTGTCCAATCAGGCCGTCAGAGTTCGTGACGGGCATACCTACCTTCACGCCGTCGTCGCTTCCCGCATTGATCGTCATCGCGTTATTAACTCCTCTGAGATCTTTTGCCACAATACGGACAGGTATCAGATTCAGTTCGCTTGATTCGCGCAGATCTAGCAGGTCGCGCAGTATCTGGTTTTGCTGCTCAGCAGATCGCATTCTGCTCAATTCGTCCTGAAGAATAACATTTTGACGCTGCAGATAGGTATTCGTTGCGATAGCCTGCCGGTAAATACGAATATTGGACAGCGGCTGCTCTAAATAACTGAGTACAACAATAGAGGCTTTTCTTGCATTTTGGAGACCGCCCTCATGACGGCTGACCATCAGTGCGGATGCAAGAATCAGCAGGATTGCTGTAATGATATAATCTTTTGCATCAGCAAGGCGTCGCATTCGGAATGGTGCGTGGTTAAGAGATTACACTTCGATAGTAGTCGATATCTTCCAGGATTGCACCGGTACCCCGTACCACGGCAGTCAGCGGATCTTCAGCGATATGGACGGGCAGATCGGTTGTTTCCATAATAAGTTTGTCAAGATTTTTCAGAAGTGCGCCCCCGCCTGTAAGCATAATTCCGCGATCGAGGATATCGGCTGACAGTTCAGGAGGAGTCTGTTCCAGCGATTTGGTGATGGCTTCCACAATGGTATTGACGGATTCCGAGATGGCTTCGCGAACATCCTTGGAGGTTACCTGGCGCGTACGAGGCACGCCGTTTACCAGGTCGCGGCCTTTTGTAACCATTTCCAGCTCTTCATCCAACGGTGCGGCTGAACCGATTTCACATTTGATTCTTTCAGCCGTTCGTTCACCGATAAGAAGATTATGATTTCTTCTGAAGTAGCTGATAATATCTTCATTTAATTCATCACCGCCCAGCCTTACGGATTGTGCATACACAATGCCCGAGAGTGCAATAACGGCAATCTCAGTTGTTCCGCCTCCAATGTCCACAATCATGTTACCGACCGGTTCATGTACATCCAGCCCGATGCCGATTGCTGCCGCCATGGGTTCATCCACCAGGTACACTTCCTTAGCACCCGCATGCTCTGCACTGTCTCGAACAGCGCGGCGTTCTACTTCGGTTATACCGCTTGGCACGCAAACCACCATTTGCCGGGTGGTCATATACCACTTCATTTTCACTTTTTTGATCATGCCGCGTATCATCTGCTCTGCTACTTCAAAATCGGCAATGACCCCATCGCGCAGCGGCCGTACGGTACGGATATTTTTATGAGTTTTTTCGTGCATTAACCGAGCTTCATGACCCGTGGCAACCGGTTCGCCCTGGTTATTGAGAGCTACAATGGATGGTTCATTCAGCACGATGCCCTGGCCGCGGGCATGAATCAGCGTATTTGCCGTTCCCAGATCGATAGCGATATCAGTATACAAAAAATCAAAAAGGCCCTTTTTAGTCTGATTTTTTGATGGTTTATTCTTAGAGAACGTATAGGTGTCTGACATCGAAATGAGATACGTTAGATATTAATTTTGGGGCAACGTGAAAAAATAAGAGTTTGATGGCCTATTTGCGAATCAGATCTGCAAAAAACACCAGAATTATATCAGTGCCTGAAATGGCGCATCCCTGTAAATATCATGGCCATATTATGCTCGTTGGCGGCATGTACCACTTCCTCATCCCTGATACTTCCGCCGGGCTGTATAACTGCAGTGGCACCTGCCTTTGCGGCGGCCGTTACGCCATCAGAAAACGGAAAAAATGCATCAGAAGCAATAACGCATCCATCCAGTGACAATCCCTCTTTCAGAGCCTTACTGACGGCTATTTCAGAGCTGTCAACACGACTGGTCTGACCCGTGCCAATACCCAGGGTCTGTTCATTTTTTGCGAACACGATTGCATTTGACTTGACATGCTTTACAATTTTCCAGGCAAACATAAGATCGCTCAGCTCCCGTTGGTCCGCCTTTCGTGAGGTTACTGTTTCGGCGTCATCCACGCCAATGGTTCCCCAATCTGTTTCCTGAACCAATGCTCCTCCAAAGATGGATTTAACATTTTGAGCGCTGTCAGCAGGGGTGGGCAATTTTTTAATGCGTACAAGTCTTCTGTTTTTCTTTTGGGACAAGAAGTCAACCACACCCTTTTCAAATTCTGGCGCCAGGATGATCTCGGTAAAAATCTCATCAATTGCACGGGCTGTTTCCAGATCCAGCGGCCGGTTCACTGCAACGATGCCGCCGAAGGGAGAGACTGTATCTGTGGAGAATGCTTTTTGATAGGATACTGCCAGCGTATCGGCGGACGCAACACCGCAGGGTACCGTGTGCTTGAAGATGGCAGTAGTGGGTTTGCTGTTCCGGAATTCAGACATCAGCCTGAGCGCACTCTCTATATCCAGATAGTTGTTGTAACTCAGTTCTTTCCCATGAAAGCATTCGATGAAATCCTCCTGATTACCGTAAACAGCTGCACGCTGGTGCGGGTTTTCGCCGTAACGAAGTTCTGCATGTTTCGGGAGTGAAATAGAGAGCAGTTCCGGCAATTCCTGTTCATCAATTCTGTTAAAATAGTTGCTTATTGCGGAGTCGTAATCGGCTGTGTGCTGAAAAGCTTCACGCGCAAGAGCAAGCCTTTGATCAAAGGAGATGGCTCCATTTTCTCCAAGTTCGCCCGAAAACGCGTCATATTGTTCAGGAGCCGTGAGTACACAAACATGGGCAAAATTTTTCGCTGCAGCGCGTATCATGGTTGGCCCGCCGATATCGATATGTTCTGTAGCAATAGCGGGTGTAACCGATTGACTCTGAATGGTATTCTTGAACGGATAGAGGTTCACAACAACGAGTTCTATGGGTTCAATATTCATCTTGTCAAGTTCTTCCATATCCGGTTTGTAGCTGGTGCGTGCCAGTATGCCTCCGTGAATAACCGGATGCAGAGTTTTTACACGACCGTCGAGACACTCCGGAAAGCCTGTTATTTCACTCACATCTTTTACGGGCAGCCCTGCTTCACGGATTTTACCCGCCGTACCTCCTGTACTTAACAGCTCAACTCCGTTGTCGTGTAAAACTTTTGCCAGCTCGATGATGCCTGATTTATCTGATACGGATAAAAGCGCTCTGTTAATTTTAAGAGGAGTTTTGGGAAGTGTTGAAAGGGGTTTTAAAGCCACGGTTCAGTTTGAATTTGGATTAAGTAGTTGATTGATTACTTCCGGCAGCAGTTGATGCTCTTTTTCAAGCACCCTTTTCGAGAGTGTTTCAGCGGTATCATCCGGTTTAACAGGTACGCGAACCTGACTTATGATGTCCCCCCGGTCGTACTGCTCGTTAACAAAATGCACGGTACAGCCGCTTTCAGGATCACCCGCTTCCAGTACAGCACTGTGGACACGGGATCCATAAAAACCTTTTCCGCCGTATTTCGGAAGGAGTGAAGGGTGAATGTTGATAATTCTGTTGTGATATTTTCTGACAATCTTATCAGGAATTTTCTTCATAAAACCGGCCAGTATGATCAGGTCCGGTTCCCAGCTTTCCAGATATTCTTCGAGCTGATTTTCGGACTTTTTATGAGGGAGCGAAGGGTCCATTGTTTTGACGGGTATTCCTGCACTTTGAGCCCGTTCTGCAGCACGAATTCCCGCTTTTCCGGCAACCAGACCCGCAATGTTGGCTTGTTTGATCCGTCCGGACTGAATTGCATCAATAATTGCCTGAAAGTTGCTTCCTGATCCGGAAGCCATAACCACAATGTTTTTCACCTTACCGGGGAATTAGAAATGAGCTGATAGATCAGCTGAAATGGGCTGTTGAACCTGGCTGACTGCGGCCGTAAAGATAGGTAAAAGATCCAAGATTATTCAGACTGATTTCTGACACCAGTGGCTGAAGTTTCAGTATTTAGTAAAGTGGGTTGTGAGGCGCTTTTTCTAAAGACAAAATAATTGTTGAAACTCCAGATGATCTGCTTAATCGTAATCTTGATAATGGTTGCAATAGGTATGGCCACAAGCATTCCAAGTATTCCTGCAGTTTGTGCACCGATCAGAATAATAAAAAGGATGGCAACGGGATGGATATCCGCAGATTTCGAAAAAATAAGCGGCTGGAAAACAAGATTGTCAAGTACCTGTGCCGTAAATACAGCAAGAATACACGGAATTACCAGGGAAAAATCGCCGGTTTCAATGATTGCGATTACGATGGATAAAATATAGCCGATGATCGGTCCAAAATATGGGATTGAGTTTGCAACACCGATGGTAATACCTACGGATACGGCATTATTCAATCCTGCCAGGGAGAGAGCAATCCACGACACAATGCCAACCAGTGAACATTGAATGGTAACACTTCGGAAATAGTAGCCAAGCCGTGTTTCTATTTTGTCAACCAGGCTAAGTGCTGTTTCAAAATACTTGTTGGGAACAAGGCTTAAAATATCCCTGCGAATCCTGTACCCGTCTTTCAGGAAGAAAAATGTTGCAAAGGGTATGACCAGAAACGCAGCAAAGAGGTTCGTAAAAATGCCGATCATATTACCGAGAAGGTCTGTAAATCGGCCCATGTTGAAGAAGTTCTCAGCCAGCATTGTAATGTTGTCTCTGAGATAGCCTTCCGGAATAAATTCAAAATTCTCCCTGATCAGTGTCTCTATCTGTGTAGCCACGAAAATAAGGGTGTCGACATTCAACTGCCGGGTTAGGCCGGCCATCTGGTTGGCAATAATTGGTATCACACTGGTAGAGACCCAAATGATAATGAGGATGACAGATGCAAGGGTCACTGTAATGGCAAAGGTTCTGTTCATCCCCGCGGCTTGCATACGGTTTACAACAGGGTCCAGCATATAGCTGAGAAGCATAGCTATAATGGCATAGGCAATCAGATTACTGAAATTATAGGCAATCAGACCAACTGTCACGATAGTGAGAGTGGCGATAATCGTCTTAACAATTTTTTCGAGTGTAATATTATTTAACATCGAACTCGCTTTTAACCCTGTTGATGGCATCGTTTATTTCCCGGTTGTAAAATCCTTTACCGGCGAGATAGCGATACATCTTTTGCCTGCGTTTCATGGGGTCGGTTTCTCTTAGAAAATGAGCTTTTCGCTTTCGAAGTAAATCTACACAAATCCCGTCTTGCTCCAAATTTTCAATAATGTTCTGAGTCACTTTTTCCGAAATGCTTTTTTTTACTCCCTTCCGGAGCAATGCATTCTTAATCTTTAACGGGCCCCATTTTTTTAGTTCCATCTTATCCGCAGCAAATTTTTTTGCAAAACGGTAATCGTCAATTAGCCCCTTTTGCTCAAATTCTTCAATTATCAGGTCTGCGACGGAAGCACGCAGGCCTTTTTGAGTAATTTTTTGCCGCAATTCCATGGCTGCATGATCCCGCCTTGAGAGATAGCGGTAACAGGCATCTTTCACGGATTGGTATTCTTCATCGTCAAGAATCTGATTCAGGAGCTGAGACGTCAGTACCGTTTCTTTTTGGATGTTTTGGGAGAGCAACGTGCCGCCGGAAATACCGATCAGGAAAGTATCATTATGGAAAAGTGAGAAGCGGTCCTTACGTTTTTTTTGAGGAGCAATACCTGTGATTTTGACAGGCAAGAGCTTTTTCAGACGGTCAATTTTTTCATCTTTCATTCAGTACTGAGTGATTTAGAACGAAAAAAATCCGGAATACAGAGTTCTTATAAACAAGGCTGACAGAGCAGGCCGGGCAGTTCCGACTTTGCCCGGTTATCTGCATCGTCAGACAGATTTCTTTCTGCCGTGGATTTACTCTTCAATATCTGCAGGTACCTTCTCCTTGTCCTTCTCTTCTTCCTCTGCTTCCTGCGGCATCAGTTTTTTGCGAACGGTGGATTCAATTTTAGCCGTAAGCTCTTCATCCTCTTCAAGGAACTGCATGGCTGCATCCGTACCTTGTCCGATTGGTTCGCCTTCATAACGATACCAGCTTCCCCGTTTTTCAATGATGTCATATTCTACAGCCAGGTCCAGAATTTCCGATATGCGTGAAATACCCTTGCCATAGAGAATATTAAATTCTACAACCTTGAACGGAGGAGCCACCTTGTTTTTTACAATTTTCACTTTGGTGCGATTACCCAATACGTCATCTCCTTTCTTAATGGAGCCTATTCTGCGGATGTCAATCCGTACGGAGGAGTAAAACTTAAGTGCGCGTCCACCGGTTGTGGTTTCAGGATTGCCGAACATGACGCCTATTTTTTCACGTACCTGATTAATGAAGATGCACGATGTACGGGTTTTGCTCACTACACCGGTGATCTTCCGCAGCGCCTGCGACATAAGCCGTGCCTGCAGGCCCATGTGTGAATCACCCATTTCGCCTTCCAGTTCAGCGCGCGGCACCAATGCAGCCACAGAGTCAATGACGATCACGTCGAGTGCGCCTGAACGGATCAGCGTTTCGGTGATTTCAAGGGCCTGTTCACCGCTGTCGGGCTGAGACACAAGCAGTTCGTCGGTGTTAATTCCGAGGGCGCGTGCATATTTTGGGTCAAAAGCGTGCTCTGCATCTATAAAGGCAGCATAGCCGCCGGCTTTTTGCGCTTGCGATATAACCTGTAGCGCAAGTGTTGTTTTACCGCTGGCTTCAGGACCATAAATTTCTGTTACTCGTCCCCTTGGAATTCCATTAACACCCAATGCATAGTCCACCATAATGGATCCGGTAGAAATCGTAGCGATTTCATTTGTTGCGGAATCTCCCAGGCGCATCACGGTTCCCTTGCCATGTTGTTTTTCTATCTGGCCGATTGCAATGTCAATGGATTTTAGTCGATCGTCTTTAGAAGCTGCCATATGAGGTATTTATGGGTTAAAAAAATGATTTACAGGAAGGTAACCGAGTAGTGTGTCAACATACTGTCATCCCCCCGGAAAGATTTTTCGGGGAGATTTTTCTTCCGTTTAATATATGTTCAATATATGTATGATCCAAAAAATGGCAATCCCTTACAAAATTTTTTTGAGCCGAAAAGGCCGCGGCAAAAATCTGCCTTGGGTTTCAAAATGCAATTCATTCCGGATTGCCTTTCAGAGGTGTGAAAGGTACATAAAATGGTAAGCCGAATACAGTAACGGAAAGTTATTTCATCTGACCTGGAGGCCGTTGATGTAGAACGTGATTGTGTGATCGTTTTGTGAAATAGACCAGCTGAATTCAAGGTGAAGCTTATGGCAAATTTGTTCACACGCAGGAATTCCAAGTCCCAGGTGCAGCGATCGGGATGAGCTGAAAGGAAGCGAAAAATGAGCAGGGTCGGGTGGTGATTCCGGGTTAAAGGAGTTGGTGACAGAGAGTCGTCCGCTATCTGAAAGGCTGATTTGAACCGTGTTGCCGGACGCCTGCAGTGCATTTGACGTAAGCTCGGTAAGCATGGTAAGCAACATGCTGAAATCTGATATGATGTTGAAATTCAAGGGTTTCGGGCTGAATTGGATTCGGTTCCTTTGATCAGACGAAAAACCCGACAAAAGCGAATCCCTGAGCTTTACGGATTCAAACTCTGAAACGTCGGGTTCCTGATCTCTCGCAAATGATTCTGCACGATTAAGAAATCGAAATATCTCATCTATTCCATCACCCATTTTGCGAAGATACTGCAGTTTTTTTTCGTCAGACTCATTCTCACTAATAAGATCGAGGTACCCTCTTGCAGCGGTGAGCGGTGATCGAAATTGATGAACGATCATTTGGGATATCGTGCGGTAGTGGCCGATCAGAAACGGATCGGTGGGACTTTTTGATTTAACGAGTGTCCATTTTGTGACAGACCGCCCACCAAATGTCAGGGTCTCTTTCTGCATTTGGTAAACACGATTATCCGCCTGGCATACCGGGATGCAAGCCGGTATGGAAGTTGGTTTGAAGTATTCTTCAAACTTCTGCTTCGATAGCTTGGGTTCCAGCCTGCTGAATTCCTTTTGAGCAGCGCGGTTCAGGTAAAATTCTTCGGTATCTGTATCGCTGTACAAAACCGGCTGGTGATGATCATCAAAGAGTTTGTCAAAGTCTCCCATGATAATGGGGTATGTTCATAGTTATTACACACAATGCACCTCACCCGTACCCTTGTGAAACACATAGTATGATATCTACCCGCTTCGGGGCAGGATGTTTCGGTTGTGAATTTAAATGAGGGCTCACTAATCGTGAAGCCCGGTACCTAAAGCATGTTTCCTGAATTATCGGTAAAAAATTTAACAAACTTAAACTGAACTTTCTGTAAGAGATAATTTCCGCCCAACGGAAAAAATTACCTGATACCTCAGATTCTCTCACCCTCTGAGATGAAATGAACGGACTTTTTTGAAAATGGCACGGCTGTTGCCTCTACAGGGGAGAATACCGACACAAACCAAATGCCCAGTCATGAAAATGATCGATAACGCACATACCACACTTTTGGCAAAAATGATGGATGTGTACGCATTAAGGAATAAGACCACAGCGGCTAATATCGCCAATATTGATACGCCCGGATACAAACGGCAACGGGTGGATTTTGAAGATCAGCTTGCACAAAAGCTGGATTCCGGATCAATGAACCGGCAGGAGATATCGGAAATGAGGGCAGAGGTAAATCAAACCGATATGAAACCTGAACTGGAAGAGGAACTGATTGAAATGAGCGACACGCAACTCCGTGTTCAGCTGGTTACACGTGCACTAAGGCATAATTATGAGCAGCTCCGAATGGGAATTATAGGGCGTGCAGGCTAATCAAAACAGATTAAACGCAGAAGATCTATATGGACAGACTATTTAGCACATTTCAGACAGCGTCGAATGCACTAGCCATACAAAGGCAACGTGTACAGATTGCTTCGGAGAACCTGGCAAACGCCAATACAACCCGGACCGAGAGCGGTAAAGCATACCGGCCCAAAACGCTTCAAATAGAACGTGCTGAAAATTCGGTATTTGGAGAAACCCTTCGCAGCCGTCTTCAGCTAAAAACCAGCAGCGGTTTGCATATGGGATCATCAGACGCCCCGCTGCGTGGTGAAGGCCCCCAGAGCGCAGCGCCCGAGGCACTTGAAGTGAGCCAGGCCCGATACCGGTATGAGTACGATCCTTCACACCCTGACGCTGACGAAAACGGGATGGTTGAGTATCCTGATGTGGATATGGTGGAGGAGATGACCAGGCTGGTTAGCGCCAACAGGCTTTATGAGGCCAATCTGAGCGTAATTGAGTCAGAAAAAGAAATTATCAAACGATCATTTGAAATCTGATGAGTCAGCCTGCATCCATCAAACCGTCCGGACAATCGCTTCTCAGAACATTCGAAAGGGTTCTGGGAGACAGGGATCCCTCGGCACAGCCAAAGAGGGAAAACGCCGGTGTTCTGAAGCCTGCTAAAAACGCGGAGACACACAAAACGTTCGAGTTTTACGGCCGAAACGGCAATGTGAAGGAAGCTGATCCGTATAGAGCCGGTTCCCGTTTTGATCACACTGTATAAAAATATCAAATAAATAATCACAACCATTATGGCTATAGATCCGATTACCATACAGGCACTACGCCAAAATCCCGCCATGGAAGGCCGCGATCGCATTCAGGAGGTCGGGTTCAACGATTCATCCAATCCTGAAGGAAGTTTTGCTGATATGATTCGCGACGCTGTTCAATCAGTAGATGCCATGCAAAAAGAGTCGGAGACCGGAGTTGAAAATATTCTCGCCGGCAAAGCGGAGAATATTCATGAAGTGATGATTTCCATGCAAAAAGCTCAGCTCAGTTTTCAGCTGATGGTTGAAATGAGGAATAAGGCGGTTGAAACGTATCAGGAACTCAGCAGAATGCAAATTTAAGCACGACCGGAGACTAACCACTCATGAGACAGTTTTTTTTCAATTTTAAAAATTTCTTTCAGCCGCTGAATGCAGCACAAAAAACACTTTTCGGCGTGTTTTCGACAGGTTTGTTGCTGCTTATCGGTATGATTTTTTACTGGGCGCTGACCCCCAGCTACTCCATGCTTTTTGGTTCGCTGGCCCCGGATGCGGCGCATGAGATCGTTGAGGAGCTGAAAACGATGGGAGTTAAATACGAGCTTCAGGACGATGGCCGCACCATAAGGGTACCCAGCGACCGCGTGTACGATTTGCGCCTTCGGTTTGCCTCATCAGGATTGGGCGGAAGCGAATATAAAGGATATGAGCTGTTCGATCAGAATGCACTGGGTATGACCGATTTTATGCAGCGACTGAATCAGAAACGGGCACTTGAGGGAGAACTGGCACGCACGATTAACAATCTTGATCAGGTTGACGATTCAAGAATACATATCGTGCTTCCCGATCGGTCGCCATTTCAGCAGACAGCTGCTGAACCGACAGCATCCGTAATCCTGAATATGAAAGGAGGCCGCAGCCTGGGGCGCGACCAGGTAGACGGCATCAGCTCACTGATCGCAGGTTCTGTAGAGGGGCTTACCCAGGAAAATGTTGTTATTCTGGATCAGCGGGGAAACAGGATTTCCGACAATGTTAGCCCGGAAGCGGACATAGCAGGAAACTCGGCCAACGTTAAGCTGAGAAAGGAGATGGAAGCCTATCTGACGGATAAAGGTCAAACCATGCTCGATCGGGTATTGGGCCCCGGCAACAGCATACTCCGTGTATCCACAGAGCACAATTTTGATAAAATTATACGGGAGTCGAACATCATCGACCCTGAATCCCGCATCATCATCTCGGAAGAGAGAAGATCAACACGGAATGCAGGGACAACCTCTCAGCCCGTTCAGAATGAAGAGGGAGTTGAACCATTTATAGCAAACAATACGGAAGACGAGTCGACGGTACAGCTTCGCAATTATGATGTAACAAAAACAGTGCAGCAGGAGGAGATAGGATCGGGTGAAATTACGCGTATATCAGCGTCGCTGCTTCTGAACCATAAACTGGAGACTTCTGAAAGCGGGGAACAGGAGTATATACCGTACAGTAATCAGGAGCTGAATGAAATTCGTGAGGTGATAGCCGGCGCACTGGGTATTTCAGCAGACAGGGGAGATCTTGTGGCCATCACACAGATGGAGTTTCAGGATCCCTTTATTGAAGACGACACTGCCGGCTGGCTTCCTCAAGCCATTCCATACTCCGAAATCATCAAGTACCTCTTTCTCTCCATCGTCCTCATTGTGGTATCGGTTATGATATACCGCATGTCGAAAAACTTCAGCATCGACTATGATCCGCTAATCGAGAATGGCCGTGATCCGCAAAAAGATGCAATTGCAGGCAGCAGGTCGGGCAGGGAGCTTACCGAGGGTTCGCCTGAATATGAAGACGAGGACGATGACCAGAACGATTTTTACGAGCAGAAGATGAGCAAAGAGGCCCGTCTCAAACTGAAAGCCGCACAGTACCGGACCGATGAAGTGAACAAATTTATCGAGTCGAGTCCGGAACAGGCTGCAAGACTGGTAAGAACGCTTATCAATCAAAATGCAATCCAATAAACCCTGAACGGATGATGGAACAACAGGAACAAAGACAAGCTATGGCACAGGGCGATACCCCGGTCATTAAAAAACCGGGTAACCTTAACGGTATTGAGAAAGCGGCTGTACTGCTGATATCACTTGGGGTTGAAAAAGCGTCCAAAATTCTGAAGCAGTTGCGCGATGCTGAAGTAGAGCAAATAACACGCGCAATCTCGGATTTGCGAAATGTCAGTTCCGAGGTTGTGAACGCCGTTCAGGAAGAATATCACGACTTGTTAAGTCAGAAAAAATTTCTGGTGGAAGGAGGCAATGATATCGCCAAAAACCTGCTGGTTGAAGCGAAAGGACAGCAGGAGGCAGACGAGATGCTTCGGAAACTTGATGCAAAATCGGGCAGTGACGCTTTCAATATTATTCAGAATGCAGAAATAAAAAACATTGTCCATTTCATGGAAAGCGAGCATCCGCAAATTGCGGCGGTGATACTGGCTCACCTCAAGGTTAGCAAAGCTGCTGACATACTGGCTAAACTTTCGCCGGATTTTCGTTCTGAGGTGGCAATGCGCATGGCAAGGCTAGGAAACATTTCGGCTGAAGTAATTGATGAACTGTCGTTGGTAATTAAAGACCAGCTGAGTGAGTACACGGATTTCAGCAATATCAGTAAGGGATCGGGAGCTGTGGCGGGCATTCTGAATGAAACGGATATGTCGACCGAGCGTGAGATTCTGGAGAGTATAGAAAAGGTGGATCCGCAGCTCGCAAAAGAGATCAAGGAGCAGATGTTCATGTTCGAGGATATTCTGGAACTGGAAGACCGCACCATGCAGGATATTGTTGCCAAGATCAATAAACAAGACCTGATGATGGCCCTGAAAGGTGTGGAACCCGATATGAAGGAGAAGTTTGTCTCGAATATGTCGACCCGTGCGCGGGAGATCCTGGAGGAGGACCTGGAAGCATCGGGACCCGCCCATATCAAACAGGTGGAAGAGGCCCGCCAGAATATCTTAAAGACCATTAAGCAGCTCGACCTGGAAGGCAAAATTTCCATCAAGAAGAAAGATGAAGAGATGTTTGTCGAATAAAAAATGACAATAGAATGAACCTGCAAGCACCAATGAAAATCAATTACGAAGCACTTTTTAACAGTCACAGCGCGGCAGCAAGATACAGGAAGGCCGCCGGAGATGATGCACAGGATGAGTCGGCACCGCATGAGGTGTTCACCGGCCCTCAGGTGGAGGAGATTCTCCAGGCTGAACGGGAACGTCTGGAGAAAAAGTGGGACAAGGAGCGGGCTCAGACCGAAAAGGCCGCTTTTGAAAGAGGGCAGGCAGAAGGATACGAGCAGGCATCGCAAGAGTTCAGAGCATCTATTGCAGTGATAACAGAAGCTCTCGGAGAAGCAGAAACAGGCCTCCAGCGCATGCTTGAAGAGATTAAGCCGCATATTGCTTCAGTGGCCTTCGACCTGGCTGAAAAAATACTGGACCTTCCGATTGAAAATGAAGAAGTGAAAAACCGGGTTGCCGGAGCTGTTGAAAAGATAATTGATGAGCTTTCAACCCATACGGAGGTGGTAATCCATGTTTCACAAAGTGACTACGATCGTGTGAGCGAGATGCTGAAGGAAAAAGAATCAGACCACATTCAACTGAAGTCCGGATCGGATCTGAATCCTGGAGAGTACAGGATAGACACTCCCAGTGAACAGATTGCCCGTGAATTTAAACATACCCTGGCAAGCTTCAGGGAAACCTTTTCGCTGAACCTTTAACAGGGAAAATAAAACGTATCAAACATGTTTCTGTTAACCTACATCAATGAAATATCATCCCGGCTTGACGACCTGGATCCGACCGAACGGCGCTACGGGAAGGTGTCATCCGTGATCGGTACCGTTATTGAAGCAACCGGGCTGGATGCATCAGTGGGTGAACTGCATGTGATCCATACGGCAGGCGGATCTAAAATTGAGGCGGAGGTTGTGGGTATCAGGGATAATAAATCACTATTGATGCCTCTCGACCGGGTGGAAGGGATCAAGAGCGGCTGCCTTGTGGAACCCAAGTCAGGTGCCATGTCCATTCGTGTCTCCGAACATCTGCTTGGAAGGGTGATCGATGCAAACGGAAACCCGATAGACAGCCTGGGGCCGGTTGAAAAACCGGAGCATGTGCCTGTGCATAACGGACCGCCCGGACCCATGGAACGGAAAGCGATCGACACTCCACTGATTACGGGGATTCGTGCGATTGATGGTTTTACAACACTGGGCAGGGGCCAGAGAATCGGCATTTTTGCAGGATCGGGTGTGGGTAAAAGTACACTCATGGGGATGATTGCAAAAGAGTCGGATGCAGATGTAAATGTAATTGCGCTGATAGGTGAGCGTGGCCGCGAGGTAAAAGAGTTTATTGATGAAATACTTGGCCCTGAAGGACTGAGACGATCTGTTGTTGTTGCCACTACATCAGATAAAGCAGCGATGAGCCGTGTAAAAGCAGCGTTTACCGCATCGGCAGTTGCCGAATACTTTCGCGACCGTGGCAAGAATGTACTGCTGATGATGGATTCGGTAACACGTGTAGCCATGGCGCAGCGTGAGATCGGGCTGGCCTCCGGCGAACCGCCCACAACCAAAGGATATACTCCAAGCGTGTTTGCCATGCTGCCGCAGCTTCTGGAACGAGCCGGATCAACGGAGAAAGGGAGTATAACCGGTCTCTATACTGTACTGGTGGATAACGATGATATGAATGAACCCATAGCGGATGCCGTACGGTCGATTCTTGACGGACATATTGTGCTCTCCAGGAAACTGGCTCACAAAAACCACTATCCGGCAATCGATGTTCTGTCGAGTATCTCCAGGATCATGAACCAGATCGTGCCCGCCGAAAAGACAGAAATTTCCCAAAAAGCCAGAGAACTGCTTGCTGTATATGCAGAGGCTGAAGACCTGATCAATATCGGAGCATACTCGAAAGGATCGAATCCTAAAATTGATGAAGCCATCGGAAAAATAGATGAGCTCAATGCATTCCTGAAACAGGGCAGCGGCGGTTACAATCCTGAAACCCTTTGGAACAACCTCGGGAAACTGGTTGCGGATAAGAAAAAGAGTGAAGACGGTAAAAATATACCCGGAAGGAATCCGGGTGAGGTGAACGCATGAGTTTCAAATTCAGACTTGAATCGGTATTGACTCTTCGCAGGCACGAGGAAAAGATGGCAAAACAGAAGCTTGCTGGTATGCTGAGTGAGCTCTCTGTAATAAAAATTGAGTACCAGCTGAAAAAAGACCGCATGAAAGGACGCGATATTTCTGGAGCGGGAAACCGGACTAAGCAACCGATTGAGAAAGCCTTTGGAAACCACCTGCTGATCAGCAGTCAGGAATTGAGACATATGAAAATGCGAATTCAGCAGCATGAAGAGGCTGTAGAGCGTCAGAGGAATCTTGTAGTAGAGACAAACAGAAATGTTAAGATCATCAATAATTTGAAAAAGAAAGCCCTGGTAGAGCATCTCAACGAGCAGAATCGTCGGGAACAGATACACCAGAATGAAATCGCAACGCAGATGTATGTGAAACAGACAACATCATGGATATAAAAAAAATCGCACTATACGCAGGCGGCTTCATTGCGTCGTTCGTGGTTATGATAGCTCTGATCTACTTTTTGTACCCCTATATCGATTCAGAAAGGGTTGCGGAAGTGAAGGAACAGATCGAAATGCAGGTTAAAGAGCCGACAGCTTCGCCGAACGTCAGCCCGGCGCAGACGGGTACATCTTCAACCCAGGGATCGTCTTCTGTGCGGGAACGCATGGAAGCTCTGGCTGCGGCTGAAAGGCAGAAAAGGGAGTATGAGGCAACCATTGATTCTCTGAAAAGTGAAATGGAAAGAATGGCGGAAGAGTACCGGGTAAGCCTGGAAAACCAGGCAGCGGGTGTGGCAGATGAAGAAGTGGAGAATACAACAAAAACCCTTCTCAACCTGGATGAAGAGACTCTGGCACCGATTGCCAACCGGCTCGATCACTCTGAATTAATGAAACTGTATCGCGCGGCAAGCAATATGCAGAGAGAGAAACTGCTGAGTGCACTGGAGCCGGAAAAGGCTTCCGAAATTTTAAAGGAGGCACTTTTATGATTGAATACATCCAGAATACCGCCCAAAAACCTGCAGCAAACGGAGCCCGTAAGCCGGAGGGCGGAAACGAAACGAACCTCCATTCAATCGGTATGACTGAGGAGGAGGGCTCATTTGCCGGAACACTGATGTCGGTAATCCGGCGCTTTACCGGGTTCCGCTCAGGTTCCGGGGAAACCCTGTCAACTTCTGAATCGGGAGGCAATACAGAGGCAGAAGCGGACGCAGCGCTTGATCAACAGAATGCTGCCCCTCTGAACCTGCCAAATGAACTGAAACTGTTGAGCAGTGAAAGCCCTGAAAACAGCCATATGATATCACCATTGGAACCTAAGAAAGACCAAGCGTCACCGGCCGGAGTGCTTTCTGCGTCTGATACAGCAGATTTGAGCGGTGCGATGGAGAGCAGCAAGGTAGTGCAAGAAGTCAATTCGGTTTTCAGTGAGCAGACGCAAGATCCGATGACAACTGCGGGAGCGCGGTCTCAAGTTTCAATAGCTCTTGAAGAGGCAGCCCGGGCATTTACCGGAATTCAAATTGCAGATAGCGCTGAATTGAAGAGCCCGGATGTGCAGAATAAAGCGTTCGCGTTTACCGGCAGAGCAGTACAGCCTGCCGCCGGAGTTCATTTGTACACATCAAATGCTCCTTTAAGTACATCCGAGTCAGTAAAAACAATCAGCACTGTACTAAAAGGGGGCTTTAAGGATCAAAAAAGTGAACCGTCCCCTAATCAGTCCATATCCCCGACTCAATATGGAACTGAAAAAGTTGGTGATGAGATCACCCCGGTAAAGGAGACGGAAAGGGCGGTGCAGAGTTTAGTTGCGAGACGTACTGAAGCATTTCAGCCGGTACAGGAGAACGGCCCTGTTCTACAGAATTCAAAGACCGTAACTCCTGACATTTTCAAGGAGGTTGCAAAGGCAGCCGGGATAAATACTGGTGAATTGCAGCGTACTGCGGATACCAGGACGGTTGAACAGGGTTTCGAAACCATCTTGTCGACGACCAGACCGGAGATGTCGCAGCGCAGTGAAGCGGATGTTCAGCTTGTTCGAAAAATACAGCAGGTAGTTAAACAGGAGATTCAGCCGAACCTGAACGCCGACAAAGCCTGGAAACTTCACAACTTTTCACTCCATGACGGGTCACGGGTTCAGCTTGCATTCCGTCAGCTGGAGGGTGTACTGCAGCTTCAGCTCTCATCCGTCAATCAGGACCTCAACCGGCTGATACAGATGAACGTACAGGAAATCCGCGACTATCTGCAAAATGAGATGGGCCTGGATATTGATCTCCAGTTCGATGAAAACAGATTTTCAAGCGGAGAGGAAATGAACAATGATGAATCCTCAGGCTCAGGGAACACACAGGCCGGTTCCTCTGAAAACAGGCCATCTTCACGCGTTTTTGCGGAGGAGGCCGTAGCGGGCAGAGCCAGATTTTTTGGATTTAATGACAATGAATGGACTGCCTGATTCACCCCAATAAATCAAACACAATACACTATGGAACTTTCAGGAATACAAGGAGCAGCTTCACCCCTTCAAAGCGGTATTAACGGCAAGGGCAATGCAGCATTGGGAAAAGATGAATTTTTAAAGCTGCTGATTACTCAGCTTCAGTATCAGGATCCGCTGAATCCTATGGAAGGTACAGAGTTCGCTACCCAGCTTGCACAGTTCAACTCGGTCGAACAACTGATTAACCTGAATGATGGGGTTAATGGTTTGGCAAACGCTCAGAATATTATGAGTTCAGGATTGAACAACTCACTCGCGTCCAGCCTGACAGGCAAAACTGCTCGGGTTTTGAGCAATACGGTTCACAGTGACGGAAAGTCTGAACAGGTTATTCACCTGAGACTGCAGGATCTTGCAGCCGAAACGGAGATCACCATTCGGGATGCAAACGGAAAAACGATTCGTACGGAAACGCTCAGCAACCTGGGCCGGGGCGATCACTCCTGGACGTGGGATGGAAAAAGCGATTCGGGCGTACGGGCTCCTGAGGGTGATTATACCATAGAGGTGGCAGCAACGAATGGCGATGATACGGTAAATACACTCACATTTATCGAAGGGCTGGTGGAAAAAGTGCGATTCACGTCACAGGGAGTAGAACTTCTCGTAAATGGCGTGCGCCTTCCCCTCGGGGATGTAGAGGAGATCGGTGTCTGACTTTCATTCTTCGCAGTGCCTGATCAAAACATGTATAACAATCAAACATAACACACATAAAAAACAATAATAACAACAGGTAAACGGCTCCCATATTACGGAACGGGGCATACCGGCAGCCGGATACAACGTCTGAGACTGCAAAACAAAACGAGGAACTACTATGTCATTAATGAAATCTCTTAATTCAGGAATCAGCGGTCTGCGTGCATTTCAGACCAAAATGGATGTTATTGGCAATAACATCGCCAATGTGGATACGATCGGCTTCAAGTCGTCGAGGATTACATTCTCGGAAATGCTTAGCCAGCAGATCAGCTCAGGCCAGGGGTCATCATCTTCACCACAGGCCGGAGCTCAGGTCGGACTGGGTGTTCGAATATCCGCAATTGAGCGCGATTTTAACCAGGGCGGTTTGCAAACAACCGGTCGCAGAACCGATGTTGCAATTGAAGGCAACGGCTTTTTCATGGTAAATGAGGGGGACCAGCCTTTCCTTACGCGTGCAGGTAATTTTGCATTCAATAAAGACGGTTTTCTGGTTGATCAGTCAGGCAGAAGCGTTCAGGGCTTTAATGCGGACCCGCAGGGCAATATCATTGCTGGCGGTGCAACGGAAGATGTACGAATTGATTTTGAAAATATTCTGCCGCCGCAATCCACTCAAAATGTATACGTAGCAGGTAATCTGAACGCTGATACCAGCCTGTCGAAAATTATTCAGTCTCAGACAGCCTTTACCACTGCGGGCGGTGCCGTGGCAAACGGGACCACTCTGATCAACGATCTGAGCCAGACGACAGCAGCATTCGCACCCGGCGATACCATCGACTTTGAGGTAACATTGAATGACGGCAGCGCGGCTGTTGTAAGCCATACCATCGCAGGCGGCGACACACTCGATGACCTTGTAGCATCTCTCAATGCCGGTCTGGCGGGTGAGGGATCCGTAACACTCGTTGACGGCATCATGGTGCTTCGGTCTGACGTGGTTGGCGAAAGCGATCTGGCTGTTGGTGAGGTTACCACAACCGGAACCGGAGATATTCGCTCAACCGGATTTCAGGTAACCCAGAACGGCGTGACGGGCAGTAAAACCGTCAGCACAACAGTTTATGATGAGCTGGGCAGGGCACACACACTGGTTGTGAACCTAACCCATGAGGGAGAAAACCAGTGGAGCTATGAAGCCAGTTTTCTGGATGGACAGGAAGTGCTCTCCGGGGGAAGCGGTGTCCTGGAATTTGATGAAACAGGCAACCTCGTTTCCGACAACAGCTTTGGAATTGAGTTTGATCCCGGCGACGGCGCAAATCCTGTTACGTTCAGCCTGAGCCTTGGTAACCCCGAAACGGGCTCAGCAGTTACCCAGTATGCAGGGTCCTCTTCCGCCAAGGTTACATCACAGGATGGCTACGGTGAAGGACGCCTTGTCGATTTCAGTATTGACGGTGACGGAAATGTGAACGGTGTTTACAGCAACGGACGAAATGTAACGCTTGCTCAGCTTGCTATAGCAACCGTGGCCAACAACAACGGACTTGAAACGGTTGGCGGAGGCATGTTCCGAAATACGCTGGCTTCAGGCGAAATTACCATCAACACAGCCGCAGACATGGCTTCTACAAGCATGGCAGCCGGTGTGCTTGAAGGGTCAAACGTAGACCTGGCGCGTGAATTTACAGATATGATTACCGCACAGAGAGCATATCAGTCAAACGCAAGGATCATCACAACAGCTGATGAACTGCTTACGGAGGCTGTAAATCTGAAGAGATAAAGAGAGAGGCTAACCCATAAAACACTGCAATACCACACACACATAACCTGAATGGGAGCCGGTTTCTGCCGGCTCCCATTTTTTAATCTGCAAGGCCGGAGAAAAAGCCATTTAAAAAGAGGAAAAGTCTTAAGAAAAGCAGGTGCTATTCCGATAAAGTAGTAGATACGTAGAAAACCTAAGTAGTGAGTAAACTGTGGATAAATCGACTTTATTTGGAATGATAGCAGCTTTTTTGCTGGTATTAAGCGCAATCGTTTTTCAGGGTGACCTGGGCCTGTTTATCAGTGTTTCATCATTCCTGATCGTAATTGGCGGTGTACTGAGTGTAACAGTTGTGAACTACAGCCTGGGTGAGCTCAAGAATGCATGGGTAAGCCTTTTTGAAAATCTGAAAAACAGTGAGATCGATCTGCGTACAGATATAGAACTGATGAACATGTTCGCCAGGAAAGTACGCCGCGAAGGAATGCTTGCCGTGGAAGAGGATATTCAGAACATTGAGGATTCTTTTTTGAGAAATGGCTTCATGTTTGTGCTCGACGGTATGCAAAAAGATACGCTGAATTCAATACTGAATGATCAGCTCGAAAATACCGAACGAACCATGGAAAAAAGCGTCCGCATTCTGGCTTCCATGGCCGATTACTCACCCGCTTTTGGGATGATCGGTACGGTGATAGGCCTCATTCTGATGCTTCAGAATATTCAGGATCCGGAATCGCTCGGGATAGGGCTTGCCATTGCGCTGCTTACCACACTCTACGGTACTATTTTTGCGAATATGATTTTTCTGCCGCTTTCAGGAAAGCTGGACAATTTGTCCGAAAAGCACATAACCAAGCGGCAGATGTACAAGGCTGCCATCATATCGATCGTGGATGAGGAAAATCCTCGGATTATGGAAAACAAGATGCTCAATTTTCTTCCTCCATCGGAGAGGGCAGAATATATGGCGTACTTCGACAAGAATTCGTTTGATAAAAACCGTGAAGAGAAGATTTACGAAAAATGGAAAAATTATCAGAATAAATCATGGCAAAATCTGGTGGCGGATCTGGCAACTGGCTGATGACTTATGCCGATTTCATCACATTGATGATGATCTTCTTCATCGTGCTGTACACGTTTACGCCCGGTGTTGAAAAAAATAAGTTCACGGCAATTATTGGTGCTTTTCAGGGCAACAGGGGGGTTCTGCAGTATGAATCCAATTTCAGCGATGAAATACTTCAGATCGACCTCCAGAGAGCCAAGAACTGGGAAAAATTTTATGAAACGGTAATGGATGAGAACCTGGGTGAAACCGTGCAGATTGAATTGCTGCCGGACGGTGTTAAAATTACCCTTGGTGAAGCCGCGCTCTTTGAGACTTTTTCAACTGCCCTGCGGCCTGAATCCGAAATGATTCTCAGGGAGGTGGTTATGGGACTGGAAAAATATGAGGAGGAAAATGTACGAATCATCGAAATACATGGCCATACAGACAATCGGCCCGTTCGCGCTTCGGGTAATCGCAAATATACGTCGAACTGGGAACTTGGAGCCGGCCGTTCCATATCCGTTATGAACTATCTCCGGGATAATTCAAGTGTTGATCCCGGGCAGTTTATCATTACAAGTTTTGCCGAACACAGGCCGATGGCTCCCAATAATTCAGCAGAAAATATGCAGAAAAACCGAAGGGTCGAGGTGCTGATCCGATACGAGTCGGTTAAGCTGGAAGCCGGCAACGAGACTCAGTAACGTTTATAAACCAAATAAAAGACGTCAGCTCATGGAAAATAACGAACAGGAACATATCGAAGAGACAAGTGAGGAGAAACAGGCTGAGAAAGGTAAAAAAGGAGCCGGGTTCGGAAAAATTTTCCTGTTTGCCATTGTATTGATCCTCCAGGGAGCGGGGGCTTATGCCATAGTGCAAAAAACGTATCCTGACATTTACAATTACCTGAATTCATTCAGCTCCTCGGGCGGATATTATTTTGAGATGGACAATATTATAATCAACCCAAAGAACTCTAACGGCCAAAGATATCTTATTGTTTCGCTTGCATTTGAGTTTGATAAAAGCAGCGATGTTGCACAGGCCGAAAAGATGAAAGTGGAAATTGTTGACCGTGTGAATTTGCTCATGATCCAAAAAACCACGGACGAATTAAGCAGCCTTGAGAAGCGGGATGCGATAAAAAATGAGTTGATTACAGCAATGAATGACCTGCTTGGGAAGAGTGCGGTACGAAATTTGTTCTTTACAAAATACGTGATTCAGTAATGAACAAATTCCGACAACCCACATATGAACCAAACCGTCAATCAGACACCCGCTGAGCAGAACGAACGTTACGGGCAGATTCGCGCCTACGATTTCAGGCAGCCAAAGCTGATCAGTAAAGAAGTGATGCGGCTGATGAAGGGTATTCACGAACCGTACCTTCGTCATATTAAAAGAATGTATTCGAACCTGCTGGGTGAACCGGTAGAGGTATCTCTGACCGGTACCCGACAGGTAAATTATTCTGCTTATCTGAGTGAAATTCAACAACCCTCCGCACTCTACACATTTAATATTGAGGAACTGGGCGACTGGGCTGTACTCGAACTGGATCCATCGTTCTGTATTTATTGTGTGGAACTGCAAAGCGGCGGCTATGGTGAAATGCCGGCCGAAGCCCGGACGCTTACACGGGTAGAGGAGATCATTATAAACAGGCTTGTTGGCAAAATGCTCAGGGAACTGAGCCATATCTGGTCGTCATATCTGCCTTTTTCTATTCAGCATCACGTTTATGAGCCAAAGCCGGATAGCATCCGGTCCATTTCCGCTCATTCGATAGGTATACTGATGCACTTCAGCGTCGAATTCGGAGATCAGAAACGTTCCTTTTCTATCTGTTACCCGAATTCTCTTATCGAGAGCAAAGGAATGAAGGAGATCACTCACATTGAAGATGCCCCTTCTACTCATAAGGCCCACCCGGGAGACCAAAAACTTCTTGAAGAAGATTTGAAAAGAGTTGAAGTAGATCTAAAAGTTCTGCTGGGAACAACCAGCATGTCGCTCCGGCAGCTCATCAGCCTTACGAAGGGCGACACACTGATGCTGAATCAGCCAATTGAAGAACCCCTGAAAATCCGTGTGGGCAATCAGATTAAAATGACAGGCTATCCCGGCTCTATGAACGGCAAACGCGCCGTTAAGATATTCAACATTGTAAAAAACGGAATGCATTCACTTGATTTTTAACTGCAAACAGACAAAACCATGAGCGATCATAATTGGAATAAGACAATCAAAAATTTAAAAACTTCACTTAACACTATTCTAAAGCAGCTTTCCGGAAAGGCCGCTGCTGCCGAACCGGGTGAGGTGACAGAAGGGGATGAGAAAAAAACATCCAAATTTCTTGAAAACGCGGTACTCTTTAAATGTATTGAAGAGAGATTTCAGATAGAAGTAGTTCTGGGTTTCAGGGGCGACTGGAGCTTTCTGGACTCGGACGGTACGCAGGAGCTGACTCACCCTGAGAGAAGTCTGGCCAATCTATTGTCTGACTTTACGGGCGAGCTTTGCAGCCGCCTGGGTGCGGATCTGAAGCTGGGCGCATTCAGTGAGGTGGATCCGGACTCATCCAATAGTTTGCTGAACCTTCAGCAGTACAACATGGCAGCCTGGAAAATTAAACCGGGTGAAGAGAGCGAAAGTGCTGAATTGCTTCTGGCGTTCTCTTCTCCCGATGAAAAGGCAGCAGAGACTTTTCAGAAAATAACAGAGGATGCACCAGAACCCGATACGCCAGGCTTCGTTCAGCTCGCAGAAGAAACGGCTTCATCGCTCTTTGCAGGAGCAGGTCAGGGTACACAGGCTGCTTCAGGCGGAATTCGTTCTTCTTCGGATGGCAATAACGTAGAGTTTGAACCCTTTGACAAATCGGCAAACATCAAAAATTTCCGCGAGATCCGGAATATTGATCTTCTCAAGGATGTGGAAATGGAAATATCCGTGGAACTTGGAAGAAAAAAGGTGCCGCTCGGTAAAATACTTCAGCTCGTCAAAGGCTCGGTGATTGAACTTGAAAAACTGGCCGGAGAACCGGTCGATCTGCTTGTAAACGGCCGTTGCATTGCACAAGGAGAAGTTGTTGTGATTGATGAACATTTCGGAATGCGGATTTCAAATCTGCTTGCCGCTCACGACAGCATGAAAATGGGCGCCTGATATGATGATTGACTGGGATTCATTTAAAAAACAGGTAAAAAGCCGGCCTCAGAAAACCCTGCGCTTTGTGGGCGGCCTGGCCATCACGCTAACCGGACTATGGATACTTGTTCTGGTGCAGGCCGGTTCTGACAAGTCGGAGCCGTATGTGTCGGGCCAGACGTATTTAAGTACTCTCCATGCAGATTCGACTGCCGTGACAGAAATAACAGGTACAGCAGCCGACTCTACTGAGGCCTTGTCAGCAGCTGAATTGGCGAAGGAGCAGGCAAGTCAACGCACCACGTTTGCCCGGAACCGATCGAATGAGGCGTCATCACTTCCGGTTATGCCGATCTTACTATCCATAGGCGTTATCGGAGGCGGAATATGGCTCTGGTCAAAGATCAGACGTGAAAAAGGTATGAAACCCGGTCGTGTAAACAGTAAGGAAAAAGGGACGTTGATACTGCTTGACGAACTCCATTTGGGAGAGGAACATACCTTGCAGGCGGTGTCGGCCGGAAGCAAGGTTTTGCTGATAGGCTGCTTTGAGGGTGGAATGGAGGTACTTGAAAAAGTTAATGCAGATGAGTGGAGCAGTACCGGGCATGATGACCAAAAGAGTGATTCGGCAACCGGATCAAACGCATTTGCAGGCATGCTGAAGCAGGTGGCCGGCGTAAAACCTGAAGCTGTTAACTGAGAAAGACCAATGAAAAACAAGGAATCCCATCTTTTTGTAAGCCGCCTGCTGAAAGTGGCAGGGGTGATGATGCTAACCGTAATGCTGATGGGTATTATCCCGGATTCAGTAACGGCACAGCAGGCGCAATCGGCTCAGGGCAGCGGTGTAAATATCAATATCGGGGGTGAGGTGGAGGACTTTTCTCTTGCGATTCAGGCCCTGATTCTGATTACCGTTCTCTCCTTTGGTCCGGCCATCGTTACCATGATGACCAGTTTTACGCGTCTGGTGGTGGTCTTCTTCTTCCTGAGGATGGGTTTGGGAACTCAGCAATCACCGCCGAACCAGGTGCTGCTGGGGCTGGCACTGTTCATCACCATTTTTATCATGGCCTCCACCTTTAACCGGATTAACGACGAGGCGATACAGCCATACATTGGCGAAGAAATTTCGCAGACCGAAGCACTGACCATTGCATCGGTTCCGCTCAAGCAGTTTATGGTGAATCAGACGCGCGAAAAAGACCTCCTTATGTTTATGGACCTGGGAGGTATCGACCCGGTTGCTTCACTGGAAGAGCTGCCGCTCTATGTGGTCGTTCCATCCTATATCATCAGTGAGCTGCGAATTGCTTTTCAGATTGGTTTTTTGATCTATCTGCCCTTTATGGTGATCGACCTGGTTGTCGCCTCCATTCTGCTGTCGATGGGTATCATGTTCTTGCCTCCGGTGCTTGTCTCGCTGCCTTTTAAAATACTTGTGTTTGTACTGAGCGACGGCTGGTATTTGCTGGTTGAATCGCTGATACGAAGCTTTAATTAAACACGAATAGAAATGAATACGGAAACGGGATTATTCTGGCTCCAGGAAGCGCTCAAGGCGATGGTGGTACTATCCGGGCCGGTTTTGATCGGTGCACTGGTGGTGGGCCTGGCAATTGCCATTTTTCAGGCAGTAACAACCATACAGGAGATGACTCTTTCGTATGTGCCCAAAATGCTGGCCGTCGTCATCATCCTCTTCCTCTTTCTGGGCTTTATGCTGCAGTACGCTATCGATTTCATGGAACAGATCTTTTCATTCATAGCCCAGATCAACAGCTGATGACAAGAGGCATGAGCATATGACTGAATTGTTTACCGTAGAATATATCCTGACGGCTTTTCTGATCTTTGTGCGGGTGGGCGCACTTATGGCTACTGCCCCATTTTTCAGTAACGGATCGATACCCGTTCAGGTAAAGGTTTTCTTTTCGCTCATACTGTCGGTGATGCTTTTCCCGCTTATACCGGTTGAAGGAATGGCTATTCCAACAGACGCTGGCATGCTTGACGTATTGGTGGCCATAATCAAGGAGCTTTTAGTAGGTGTCGTGATGGGGCTGACGGGTCAGATCCTGTTTGCCGCACTTCAGATAGGGGGAGAGCTGATGAGCCTGAATATCGGCCTCACCTTTGCAAGCGTTGTCGACCCTGTGAATTCGACCCATCAATCCATAATAGGGCAGCTATTTGTACTTCTGGGTACCTTCGTGTTCATCAGTTCGGGGGGCGATGCCTATTACATTTTTGCGCTTGCTCACAGTTATGAGGTGGTACCGGTGGGAACCGTCCAGGCCGCAGCCGCTGCGCCGCTGTTTATTGAAATGGCAACCCGGCTTTTTCTGCTGGGCGTTCAGATCTCAGCGCCGTTCATGGTGGTTTTATTTCTGATGGACCTCAGCTTTGCCATCTTCGGACGTATCATGCCAAGAGCCAATATCTTTTTCATTGCCCTTCCGCTGAAAGCCGGTGTGGGGTTTCTTCTGCTTCTCATCGTGCTGCCTTTTGCCCCGACTGCATTCGAACGGATTTTTGCGGATATCTGGATGTATCTGGATCGTATACTGCTGCTGATGGGCGGCGGGAATTAATGGGAGAAGAGGGGAAAAGAGTTGAACCGAAAAATTTGGTTTAAAAGGTTGATTTTCTAAAAGAGTGAAAACACCTTCATCTGTTCATCTGTTCATCTGTTCATCTGTTCATCTGTTCATCTGTTCATCTGTTCTTCCTACGCTTCCACAGAGTAATTGCTTAGTGAACCTTTCAGGGTAATCAAAAGCTTACCAACGATTTGAGAGATGCGCGCTTCGGAAAGGCCAAGCAGCATGGCAATTTCATTTAAAGTAAGATCTTCGTAGTAGTAGAGTGCCAGTATCAGGCGTTCGCGCTCCTTCAGTTTGGAAATGGCATCCTTGATATGTTCGGAGTTGTCCTCTTTTTCAATGGCCGCATCCGGCTGTTCCGAATCGCGGTCGGCAATGCTGTCGCTCAGCTGAAGGTCGGGTGTATCGGACGATGCAGGCTGGTCAAGAGAAAGGACCGCGCGAAGCTGCACATTTCCAAGAAGTGACTGGTACTGCTCCATGCTGATATCCAGCTCTTCGGCCACCTCATCGTCATCCGGTTCGCGGCCCAGTTCCTGCTGAAGGCGTGAGATCACCCCCTGTGCCTTGCCATACAGTGTACGGTCGCCCCGCGGAAGCTGATCAATGGAGCGAAGATAGTCGATTACGCTTCCCCGTATACGGTAATAGGCAAATGTGTTAAAGCGGATCTCTTTGTCACAGTTGTACTTTTCAAGCGCCTGAAGCAAACCCATTATGCCCGCACTCTCAAGATCTTCCTGCTGGGAAAGAACCGTATCCGGATTTCGGATTTTCCCTACAATACTGCGAACCAGGGGCAGCGCTTCGGTGATGATTGCTTCACGCAATGCATTGGTCGGTTCGCTGCAGTACGCATCGACAAGTTCCTGTAAAGAGAGATCCATCAGATAAAAAAGGTTTGTATATGAGTTTGGTTTAAGACGTCATATGTCCCGGCAGAACTACTGACTATCACAAACCTTATCCCGGATCATTGTGCCTGTGCCGATGGTTTGGTGTTGGCATCGTGCCGGTTTTCCGGAGCCTCACGTATAATATCTATAAGCAATACAGAGATTCGCGTAAGGATAATCAGAATTGCAAAGACAGCAAAACTTTTCAGCATGGCTCCGTCGATTGAAGAACCGGAACCGACTAAAAATATAAAAACAAGCAGTGAAATGATCGTATAGATTTGTACTAACATAATTACGGTATTTTAGGGTGATGATTAATGGGTTTGAAGGTCTGTTTATCCGGCAATTTTATTTAAAGCAGAAATAGTGCTGTCCGTCTTCAGAAGGCTTGTGGCTGGCTTGCTGAAAAGTGCATCAGCTGCAGCATCAGAGTGCGTTAAATGATGCAGATACCCGAAGGGGCACTGCAGTGAATCTCTGTAGGCGGCCAGATTGCCCAAAGAGCCGCGTGCAGCTCCAAAGTGGGTTAGCGAGATAAAATCGGGGGTAAACGGATGCTCCGAGGGCAACACCCCGCAAACGGCTTCCGGATTCTGAATAGAGTGAGCCAGCAGATGATGCTTTACAGAGTGGCGCTCACCCAGTATCCGGTTCATATGATCCCATCGTTCTGAAATCTCATCATGGTCCATATGTAAAGGAATAGCTGAGGCCAGAATTGTTTCATTCTTATGCCGCGATTCTAATAACCGCTCCCAGTCACGATGGCTCACAACGGTTTCGGTTTCAATTTTATGAAATGTGAGCATCTCCATCATCATAAGTCCTTGTTCATCCAGGTCAAACCGGCTTGAAAAGAGCAGCGCAACTCGCGTTTTGACGCCCCGGCGCTTATTGTGCTGAAGAACAGCCCGCATCATTGGAATGGGGTCGGTTCCTTCAAAACAGCTGAACAGATGAAAAGGGTGATCATCATGCATGGATCGGGGTGTAAAAAATGAATCAATCTTGTCGAAAAGATGAGATTTAATCTCTGAAGAATCGAGTTCCTCCCTGGTAAATGCGGGTCTTCCGGAAGTCTGCTCAGCCCAAGCATCCAGCAGAGAGGCTGGAAAACCGCACTGGCGAAGATGCCGGTACCAGGTTTCGTTACTGAAGCCTGTGGAAGAGGCCGGATGCAGTTCCAGAATCAGTTTTTCCAGATAGCTTACCTTTCGGGATAATGCCCCCATCTGAGCTCCGGCAGTTGCCCGGGGAGGAGATGGCCGGCGATAGTGCTGCCTGAATTCAGTCGCTTCCTTTCTCTTCTCGTCTGTGACTATATCTGTTTCCTTGGTGAGACCGGAAACGGTATCGGTACTGATATTTGCAGGAGCCGACAGTTCAGGCATGTCGGGGCTTGCACCCGTACCAGAACGCCCGGCGGAACTGCGCTCAAAGGTAACACCCTGCACAGAACGGGCCCCTGTTCTGTTTTTCAATGCAGACTCAGTCCCGTCGGTCTTTGATGCGGAGGCAGCATCAGAACGCAGTGTCTTAAGGGTTTCTGTGCTGCTGGCTACCAGATTTCCAAATTGCTTTAGGAAAGGTTCAAAAAATGTTCCGGCCTGCTGTGAATCGTGTTTAGCGGAGGGCTCATTCATCCCTGACGCATGGGTTTTCTCCTGCCGTCTATGTTCTGTCTCTTTTTGGATCCCCACCGTTACCTGCGCAGGGGATCTGCCGCTTGCCTCGCGGCTTTCCAGAATAATGAAATGGCTTCCGTACTCGTCAACAGCTTTTTTACGGGCCTCGATAAGGGTGGGTGCTTTGAATGTTCGTAATATCATGTCAATGCGGGTTCATGTTGAGATTCATGTTCCTGGGATAGTTCAATAGCACCAAACTTGTGAATTTGGGTATCGATTGTGAGGTCGTTATATGATAGCACAACCACATCAGGGATAACGGAAACCAGGAAGTCATACAGTGCCGGCCTCAAAACTGGCGATGTGAGAATAATGGGCTTGTGGCCGGTTGCGCTCATTTTGTCGCAAACACGGGTAGCCGACATATACAATTTCTCCACGGTTTCGGGGGTAAAGCCAAGTGTGCCCGGATGCAGATTGCCTTGTTGCGCCTGACTGATCAGATGGCCCTCAAGGCTGCTTTCCAAAACGGCCGTCGTTACGGAATTCTCTCCATCGCGGTATGTACGCGTAATGGTTTCGGCAAGGGCCGCGCGAACGTACTCCGTCAATACATCGGGATTCTGTGTTTTTGAATGATAATCTGCTACCGTTTCAAGAATCGTATTCATATCTCGGATGGGGATGCCCTCCTTCAGAAGTCGCTTCAGGATCTTCTGAAGCTCACCGTAGCTCATTTTGTTTGGAACCAGCTCTTCAACCACTGCCGGAGCACTCTCCTTCAGGTTATCTACAAGTGTTTTCACCATCTGACGGTCGAGCAGCTTGTCTGCATTCCGTTTGATGACTTCTATCATGTGGGTTGTGATCACCGCACCCGCCTTGATAATCGATAGCCCGTACTTTTCAGCCTCTGCACGGTTTGAATTGCTTACCCAGACCGCATCCATACCGTAGGCGGGGTCTTTGGTTTTAACTCCTTTTATATCGGCCTGTAAATTTTCGGGAAGCAGTACCAGGTGGTATTCGGGGAGCAGCTCTCCCTCACCCTGCAGAATACCGCGCATCTTTATGGTGTAGTGATTGGATTTGAGCTGCACATTATCCCGAATACGGATGGGAGGTACCAGCATTCCCAGCTCAATGGCCATCTGTTTGCGAAGCGACGACATCCGGTCAAGAAGGTCACCGCCCTGATCAGGATCCACCAGCGGAATCAGGCTATAGCCAATTTCCAGTTCAAGTGTATCCATCAGCAGGTATTGTTCCACTTTTTCCTCCGGTTGTCCGTCCTGGTCAATTTTTTCCTGTTCCTCGATGATCTCCAGTTCATCGCGCCGGCTCTTTTTATTGGCATGATAAAAGAGACCGCCGGCGAAAATCATGAATGGGATAAACGGCATGCCGGGGATAAGGCCCATGATCAGAATAAATACTGCGGCCAGTGAAATTACTTTGGGATTACCGAAAAGTTGTGTGGTGATTTCAAAACTGAGGCTCCCTTCTGATGCGGCCCTCGTTACGATGATTCCGGACCCGGTGGAAATCAGAAGTGCGGGTATCTGGCTCACAAGCCCGTCACCCACCGTTAAAAGCGTGTACTGAGCAGCGGCATCACCTATCGGCATGCCCTGCTGTACCGATCCAACAATGAGACCGCCAATGATATTAATAAAGGTAATCAGCAGGCCTGCAATTACGTCACCGCGAACAAATTTGCTGGCACCGTCCATCGCACCGTAAAAGTCGCTCTCCCGGGCAATCTCCTCGCGCCTTGCCTTGGCTTCGTCATCTGAAATCAGTCCGGCGCTCAGATCTGCATCAATGGCCATCTGTTTTCCGGGCATCGCATCAAGTGTAAACCGGGCGGAAACCTCAGCTATCCGCGAAGCACCTTTCGTAATCACCACGAAATTGATAATGATAAGAACGGCGAAAATAATAATTCCGATTACAAAATTACCCTGAACCACAAAGCTGCCAAATGCCTCGATCAGATTTCCGGCATACCCCTCGCTCAGTATCAGCCGGGTGGAAGCCACGTTGAGTGAAAGGCGGAATAGCGTCAGTATAAGCAGCATGCCGGGGAAAACGGCGAACTGCAGCGGTTTCAGTGTGTAGAACGCCACCAGCAGTACAATAATGGAGAGGGAGATATTCATTGCCAGGAAAAAATCGAGCAGAACAGCCGGAATAGGCATGATCATCACAAGGAGGATCATAATCACGCTTGAGGCGACAAGAATATCAGAACGGTTCATCAGAAATGATGACCATCCGCCCTGGGTTGTATCAGACTTAATTTCCATAAGCTCCTTCGTTCTCTTTCAGGCGATATACATACGCCAGTATTTCTGCGATAATTTGAAAGTGTTCTTCGGGTACGGTTTCTCCTTCCCCGGTTGTGGCATAGAGGGCCCGGGCAACGGGCGGGTTCTCCATAATGGGCACATTGTATTCACGGGCGAACTCCCGTATGCGCAGAGCCCGCTTTCGAACCCCTTTTACCCGTACAACCGGTGCAGAAGAGCGTTCTGGGTCGTAGCTCAATGCAACCGAATAATGCGTGGGGTTTGTAATGACAACATCTGAGGCAAGCACAGCGTGATCGAGCCTCTTTCGCCGGGAAAATCCAAGTGCCTGCTCCTTACGTTTGCCTTTTAAATGGGGATCTCCTTCCGCCTGCTTAAACTCGTCTTTCACCTCCTGACGAGTCATTCTAAGATCCCTTTGATGCTTAAAGCGTGTGTAAATGGAGTCTGCAATTGCCAGAATGATCAATGCTGAAAGAATCCGGGTGAACATCAGCAGAATCAGTCGGCCGGTGTCGATCAGTGTGGATGTTACCGGCATCACCATCATGGATTTGAAAAGATCGACTTCGTCTTTCAGGGTTACGTAGATGATAATTCCAACAATGGCAATTTTACTGAGCCCTTTTACCAGCTCAGCTATTCCCTGGATGGAGAATATCTTTTTAAATCCCTGAATCGGGCTTATTCTGTTTCCTTTCGGCTCCAGTACTTTGGGAGCATACACAATTCCGGTTTGGCCAACATTTGCCAGAATGGCCACAGAGGTGAGCACTACAAGCATGGGAAACATAATCGTGAATCCCGTACGGAGTGTATCCGAAAGTACCACGATTGCGTTATCCCGGTTTTCCAAAGGCTGATCCAGGTTAAGGTACAGATGCCTGAACAGTTCCCTGAACTGATCGTACATCCAATCGCCATAGCTAACCATAATAACTACGGCACCCAGCATCAGCAGGGCGGAAGCCACTTCCTGGCTCTTGGGTACATTCCCCTCCTCACGGGCTTTTTTAAGCCGTGTTGGCGTGGGCTCTTCTGTTTTATTTTGTTTGTCACTTTCGGCCATGCCCTTTATACATCAAAAAGAGTACCACAAAGAATATCGGCCTTTAAAGCTGCTCAGCATCTCTGTTTCAACCCCAGAAACCAAAAAACTTTCCTTTCAGCGGTAAATATTTCCGCAAACGGCCAGAGAAGGGTCCCACCCTTGGAGTAATGCAAAGAAATGTTGAAAAAACGGGATAAAGGCCCTTCAGAGGGTATTTTTGCTGGTTATGGAATGTGGAAGAGAACCGGACAACGGGAAGGTGGCACGGCTTTTGAGACGTATTGGGCAAACGACATTCAAACCGATACCTATGATTGACCGACTTGCACATTCAATGATGGCACTCCAAAGGCTTATGAAAGCCCAGGAAGTAACGGCAAATAATCTTGCCAATATGGATACTCCCGGCTTCAAGGCAGATAAGCTCTACTTCCACTCGGTGCTTCAGAAACAGGGAAACCGGATGGTACAAAGCGTGGTGCCCGGCCAGTCTGTGGACATGACACAGGGTCATTTCGAGTCCACAGGCAATCCTTTTGATATGGCAATAGAAGGCGACGGATTTCTGAAAGTGGAACTTGATGGTGTAGAGTTGCTCACCAGAAACGGCCGGTTCAGGCAGGATGACAATGGATTTTTGGTAAATGAGCAGGGGGCCAGGCTCATGGGTTCCAACGGACCCATAAGCGTACCCCTGATGCAGGATACTGCAACGGCGGAAAGCGAAGTGCAGCTGGAAATATCATCCAACGGCCGGATTCTGTTTAACGGTACAGAGTACGACAGGATCCGGCTGTATGCCGCCGAGAAACCGGAAGCACTGGAGCGTCACTCAACGGGGTACTTTTTTGCACCACCCGAAGCTGGCCTGGCACCCGATAATGAATCGACGCTGATGCAGGGCTATTACGAGGCGGGCAATGTGAATCCACTCAACGAAATGGTGGATATGATGAGCAATGCAAGCCTGTTTGAATCCCAGCAGCGTGCCCTTACTACCACGGATGAGCTGCTCTCAAAAGCAACCAGCACACTCGGACGATTTTAATTTGAACGGATAATCAACATGCTATGCCAACACGAGCACTAAGTACAGCCGCACTCGGGATGAGTGCCCAGCAGAAAAAAGTAGATAACATTGCCAATAACCTGGCAAACGTAAATACAACCGGCTTCAAGCGAAGCAGTATCGCTTTTCAGGATCTGTTTTATCAGAATATTGAAGTGTCGAAGCGGGGGCATTCCGAAAACGAACCGGGACGTTCAGTGGCGCGACTTCAGATGGGCCATGGTGCAAAACCCGTGGCTACCGTCCGGAACTTTTCGCAGGGATCACTGATGGAGACTTCAAATCCACTCAATATTGCAATTAACGGCTCGGGTTTTTTGCAGGTCGAAATGCCTGACGGATCCATAGCCTATACACGCGATGGCAACCTGGGGCTCGATTCATCGGGCAGGGTTGTGACACAATCGGGCCTTCCGCTGGCCGATTTCATTGAGGTGCCCGAAAACGTTCAGGGAATTAACATCTCTAAAGAGGGCCTGGTTACGGCCACTCTGAGCGGCGACGGCGGAATCGTAGATCTTGGGCAGATTGAGCTTGCCAAATTTGTAAACACCTCCGGTTTATCGGCCATGGGCGATAACCTTTACTCCAGAACCGAAGCATCGGGTCTTCCCATATTTGGCCTGCCGGCCTCCGAAGGTTTTGGAGGCCTTGAACAGGGGTTTCTGGAACAGTCGAACGTGGACATTGTGTCTGAGATGGTAAACCTGATTCAGGCACAGAGAGCCTATGAAACCAATTCCAAGATGGTGCAAACCACCGAGGATCTGATGGCCCTCACCAATTCAATCAAACGTTAATTGAATCCCGGAAGAATGATCATAGTACTGATTCTTCTATTCAGCACCATGCTGGCAGCCGAACAGGTTGGTAGCCCGGAAACTACAGAGACGGCACTGATTCGCCTGGCTGAAAATGAGCTGGCCGATACATGGCCGGATGCACGTTTCCGGGTAGATCTTCGCTGGGTTCACGATCAATTAAAAAATATCTCGATTGAATCACTGCAAGCCGTTCGGTTCAGAAGCCGGGGGCTGCCCAGAGGCCTTATTTCAGCCGATGTGACTACAGTTAACGGTGCCCGATACCCTGCCCAGTTCGAAATATCTGTGACCCTGCAGGTAGCCAGGCTGAACAGTCCGGTTCAACGTGGTGATCTGATACATCGCGAAGACCTTACATACGACTGGATGGAGTTTACCAATTCCGGAAGACTCCCTGCAGATACCGGGGGTGCCGGTGAGTGGCTTGCATCCAGGCAGCTCAGGCAGGGGAGCCCGCTGCTTGAAGGAGACCTGAAACAGCCTCCGTCAATCAAAAGGGGAGATCAGGCAGTGATGATTTATCAAAATGGAAAAATGGCGATAGAATTGTTTTGCAGAGCCCGACAGGATGGTGCTGAAGGTGAAGTAATTACACTCAAATGCGAGGAAACCGGTAAACGATACCGGGCTGAAGTACTCGATAACAACTATGTAAAATGGAGACAAACCCTATGAATAAACTGAAATCATATCTGATTCTTCTGGCAGTATTTCTTTTTACGTCAGCAGAAGCCTACAGTCAGAAATCCCTCTATTCGGATGTCAAGGCACACCGTCCGGGCGACGTGATTACCGTGATTCTGAGTGAAAATATCAACGGTTCCTCAGCATCCGACCTTCGGAGTCAATCGAATACCAACGGCAGTACAAGCAGCGCCGTCTCGGGATCCATGCTGCCAATGGACGCCGTTTTCGGAGCCGATGCCACCCTGAATTTCAACTCGGATGAAAGGGGCCTTTCAAATCAGCGGCAGCTGTTGAGAGGGAATCTGAGTGTTCGCATTGAATCGCTGGATGAAAACGGCAACTACCTGATTGCCGGAACACGAAGAACCGAAATAAGCGGTGAGATATATAGCATGAGCCTGGAGGGCTTTGTGCGCGCAGAAGATATCAACGATGCCAACGAAGTGTTTTCGTATCGAATTGCAAATGCAGATATCACCTACGAGAATGAGGGCGGCATCGCGAAATCGTTCAAGAAACGCGGGTTTACCCGCCGCGTAATCTGGGGTGTGGTTGGCCTGGTTACGGGTGCCTTTACTGTGTTATCCATGGACTAAATCAATGTGTAACTGACTGACAGAACTGAAGAAACAAATCAAAATGAAAAAAGCAGCATTTTTAAACCCTCTTATTGCGGCGCTGATATTACTGGTATGCGCCGGTTCCGCCCAGTCGCAAACACGCATTGGTGACATCGTGGAAATTGACAAGGCCAGCAGCACTGAGCTGATAGGGTATGGACTGGTAACCGGCCTTGACCGCACAGGCGATCGCGCCATGAGCCGAAGCGGGTCGGTTTTTACCGTTCAATCGGTGGCAAGCATGCTTCGCAAGTTCGACATCAATGTGGACCCCGCTACACTCAGAACGCGAAATGTGGCAGCAGTTATTGTAACGGCCACAATAGGACCATACCACGCCCCGGGAAGTGCCATTGACGTGACGGTTTCATCCCTGGGCGACGCAAGCAGCCTGAGCGGCGGTGTGCTATTGCAAACTCCTCTGATTCACCCTCAAACCGACCGGGTTTTTGCGTATGCCCAGGGAGCACTGGTTACAGGCGGCTATAATACAGAAGCCGGGGGTGCCAGAATCGGCCGCAACCCGACACTTACCGCTACTATACCGGCCGGTGCAGGTGTGGTTGATAACGATATGTACGTACCCGACAGGGAAGAGCCTCTTGGACTGATTATGCGTGATCCCGGATTCGGAAACGCAGCACGCATCGTGGATGCGATCAATGAGCGATTTGAAATGCCGATCGCTTCAGCACAAAATGCCGGTTTCATATCTGTAGAGTATCCGGGAGGGTTTCAGGATGTGGGAGACCTCACTTTTTTTACCAGCCTGGTTCTTGAGCTGGAGGTTGATGTTGAGGTGCCGGCGCGTGTAGTGATCAATGAACGCACCGGAACGGTTGTAGCGGGCGGCAATGTACTGATCGGGGAAGTGCTTATCTCGCATGGAACCATTCAGATACGGTCGCAGGTAACACCCTTTGTTTCACAGCCGCTCCCTTTTACCGGTGGTGAAACCGTTTCGGGTACCGCGACAGAGGTGGGAATGACCGAGGAGTCGGCCAGGAACATTGTTCTGGAGCCCAACACCACGGTGGCCGATCTGGCGACATCTTTGAACAATCTGGGTTTTTCACCCCGTGATATCATCTCCATTATGCAGGCCATTGATAGAGCCGGAGCCCTGAAAGGCAAGCTCATTGTAATGTAAAATCCGATGCCAACTCAATAAAGCACTTTTTTCGAAACACGGTTAATTCAACTTAAAACAATACAAACCATGACAACGGATCCCGCAACTTCCATAGCCAATTATTCAGCCATCACTAAAACGGGTAACCCGCAGCGCGACCAGATACCGCAGAGCGGAGAAGACGTAGCAATGGAGTTCGAGCGAATATTTGCGCGACAGCTGGTATCGGAGATGGCAAAAGGCCTTTTTGAAAACAGCGGTACCGGAGAAGGAGTTATGCAGTCGGGCAATCAGCTCTATCGGGATCATATTATAGATACTCTTTCGTCTGAGCTGGCAAAGCAGGAACCGCTTGGCATCTCCGACATGGTGCGTCGACATCTCACACAAACTGAAACCACCGAATAAACGAATAATGAATCAAACAATGACTATAGCTGCTGCCGATCCTCAACCGGGAACCGGAACACTTGCTGAAAGCCTGAAGTCGCTATGTGAAGGCTACCGTCAAACAAAACAGCTGCTGAATAAACAAATTACAGCCGTGATCGGAAACGACCTTCACAAACTGAACGAGTTGATCCGTGAACAAACAGAGGCTTATGATGATCTTCAGAATAGTGAGGAACAGTTCAGATCACAGCTTGTTCAGCTTTTTCAGAAATATTACCCGGATCATGAGCATCCCTCTTTGAAGAAAGTAATAGATGCCGTTGAAGGACCGGCAGCCGAGCTGGACGACCTCCGTGAAAATCTCTACACGGAGATTGATAAGACAGAGAAAATACGGTCGGCACTGGTTCAGCTTCTTGAGTTTGCTTCAGAGTATAATCGTGACACAATTGCCACATTGTCGAATCTTACAGGAGGTAAAGCAGAGAGCTACAACCCTGAAGGCAAGGTGGAACGTGGAGAATCGGCGAGCATCGGACTGAACCGGAAGATATGAAGCGATCTGAGGGAATAATCAAACCCAACTAAACCATTATGAGAAGCATATTTGAAATATCAACCCGCGGAATGCAGAGCGCCAGGACGGCGACTGAAGTGGCATCCAACAATATTGCAAATGCCAATACCCCGGGCTACAGCCGTCAGGTTCCCGTAATACGGGAAAATGTGCAAAAATTTGGTACCGGTTCAGTCGGGCTCGGTGTAAATGTGGTTACCATCGAGAGAATGAGAAACGAGTTTATCGATCAGCAGATAAACAGGAAACAGCACGACATCGGTAACCTGTCTGAAAAAGCGTCTGTTTACAGGTTAATGGAGACCGCAATTACAGCATCCGACGGTGCAGGGCTCGACTCCATAATCGGTGAATTTTTCAACGCGTTTTCCGAACTGAGCGCAAACCCGCAGGACCTTAACCTGAGAACCACTCTGGCATCGAAAGCCGAATTGATGACTGAAACGTTTCGGTCAACGGACACAGACCTGATTAACCTCTCGGAACAGGTTTTTGAGGAAGCAAATAACCGGATTACACGTATCAATCAGCTGCTTGGCGACATTGCCGGCCTGAATGGAGAAATTGCCGTTACACGATCGGCAAAACAGATAGACCACAATGCACTCGACCAACGTACTGCAGCGCTCAGCGAGCTCGCAAAACTGGTTGATTTTGATACCCTGGTATCTGACGAAGGGGCAACCGAAGTACGTATCGGGGGTATATCCGTCGTGAGCGGTCAGGAATTTCAAACTCTCCGTGCCGAAACCGACCGGGATAGCAACACTTTCAGAGTACGATTGCAAAACGGAAAACTCATTGACGCTGCAAAGGGGGAGCTTGCGGCAAATATTGAGATGTTTGAGGAAGGTGTACCCGAGGCGCGTGAAAAACTTGACAGGCTGTCGGTGGCCATGATGAACCGAATTGATGAGATCCATGAATTCGGATTTGGCCTGGAAGACGGTGTGTCCCGGTCGTTCTTTGACGCGACGTCAACAGGTGCAGCAAATATGAAGGTGAATGCAGCATTGCTCGAAAATCCGGCACTGATTGCCGCTTCATCAGTCAGCGGTGAATCGGGCAATAACGATCGCGCACTCGAAATTATCGCCCTGCAGGACGAGCCGTTCATAGAAGGTCAAACCATCTCTTCACGGACGGTCGAATTCATGAGCGTTCCGGGCAATAAGCTAAATGAAATAGACCGGAAGCTGGAGGCGGCCAATGCAGCCAAAGACTTTCTGGTGAACCGTCAGGAACAGCTTTCCGGTGTCAGCATTGATGAAGAACTGGGGAATATGATCAAGTTTCAGAACTCCTTTCAGGCTTCAGCACGCGTACTGGACACCGGGCGGAAAATGTTCGACACACTTTTATCCATCGCCTGACCCCACTGATTATGAGAATAACTGAATTTATGACCGACACAACGTTTCGCCGACAAGTGAGGGAAGCCCGCGGCGAAATGGTAAAGTTTAATGAACAGATTGCAACCGGCAAACGCGTGCGGAAAGGGTCTGACGACAGTGTAGCATTTACTTCCGGAAAGCTGTTTGAGGATTTAATACGGCGAAATGAGCAGTTTCAGCGAAATGCAGACAACGGCCTTTTCCAGGCCCGTACTGTACAGGATTCACTCTCAAGAATGGAGGATTTGCTCAGCACGATGAAAGCACGTGCCATTGAGGCGGGTAACGATACCAAAAGCGCGGATGAGAGAGAGAGCCTGGCAAACCAGTTTGAAAGCATGAGAGATGAACTGCTGAACATCTCTTCAACCAAGTATAACGGACTCCATGTCTTTTCCGGAACAGCATCCGACGCCCCGCCTTTTGAAAGGGACGCCGGAGCTGCCGGCGGAGTTGCCACGTTGAGTACCGACAGACCCCTCAAAGTTATGGTTGGGGATGCATCCGTCATAAACACAACGATTACCGGTGTGGAACTTCGTGATACACGAGCCGGTGACATGTTCGAAATAATTCAGAACACAATTGATGCACTAAGGGCAAATGACGGCCCTCAAATCCGGGATTCGATCGAAAATCTGGACGAGACGGTGAATCATGTTGTGGGCCTGTCTACCCGTATTGCGAATAATATTAACCGGCTTGAGTATACCAATCAAAGACTGGGAGATAACATTATCGACCAGAAAGGTGAAGTAAGCCGACTTGTTGATGCTGATATCATTGACTCCATGCTCAACTTTAAAAATGCACAAACCTCCTATGATGCGATACTCTCATCACAGTCCAGAATGATGCAGACATCGCTGCTTGATTACCTGAGGTAAGACCACAAAAACACAATCAAATATACAGATTATGAAAACATCCACAGACACCGCACTGATCATTATACAGGAACATGCAGCTCACCCGATAAATGAAAAATTTATCCGAAAATATGAGAAACAGTTTGAAGAACTCAGAATTGTAAAGAAAGCGGGCTCACCAGCTATCAGAGAGGGAATACCGGTTTCTGAATGGAGTACGGAGGCATCGCTTACCGATGCTGTAAATCGCGTCGTGGAAGACGTTTCCAAAGACCATATTCTGATTCTATATAGTGATGAGGAAATTGTGCAGGAAGAAATCAGCCCGGTGAGGGATAAATGGCAGACTGCCACTCTGATCCGTACATCCGACGAGAGGCATATGGGCAGAAGCATCCGTGTAATACCGGTGAATCGGGATTCCGGAACAGCTGTTTTCAACGGTACCGTTTTTCCCGACTGCTGCAGCTACATTTCTGATCACGGATATATTGAAAACAATAAGGATCTGATCATCAGGAAAAAAAAACCGATCATTGCAAAAGAACGCCTTCAGAAGCTGATGGATAATGATCTGGCGCGGACAACAATGGATTGGTACATGGTAGGAGTATACTACAGTGAAAAGCAGCAGTATCATAAAGCTGAAAAAGCACTGCGTCTCGCATTAACCGCAAACGCGGAGCTGCTACCGATGTATCGGATGTCGGCCATCAACCTGCTTGCAAATGCCCATGCTGAGCTCGGACAGACCAATGCCGCCCTGTCAGCAATCGACCAGTCGCTTGAACTCAGCGAAAATCAATTTGCTCCCTATCTTATCAGGCATAAAATCATGTGGATGCAGAAAAAGTGGCAGGAAGCGGCCGATGCACTGAACGGCTATTTGTCCGCACATCACGAAGATTCTGACGCAGCGTACGACTTTACACTTGAGCCTGCAGAAGCACACTTTCTGCTGGCTGAACTCAGTCTTAAACTGAACAGCAGGGAGGATGCTTTCAACAATCTGGAAGAGTTTTACAAGCTCAGTGACGGACAGGTGTCGCAGGAAGTGAAAGATAAACTCTTTGTGTATGCCGTTGAACTGGAGTATCCTGAAAGGGCAAGGTTTTATTTTGAGTCGTTTTACCTTGATTCCATACGTGCTGACATGCCGAAAAAGCTGAAAATTCGCGTATTGGGAGCTGTTTCGCTTTTTGAAGAGAAAGGATGGAATCAGATGGCATGTGAGTTTTACGAGTCACTCTTTGAGCGAGATCCCGGATGCAAGGAAATTATGCGACGCTGGATCATTACCCTTATGAGAAGTGATCAGCTTTCACGCGCACAGAAAACGCTGCAGCTAAAAATGGCATCGGCATTTTAAAAAAATGATGCCTCTGCAGGGCGTGTGCTTTCTGTCCTGCAGATGTTTTACTCTTCAGGAAAGTTGATCTTTTTCAGCTTGTTCCGAATGGTGCGATCAGTGACATTGAGCAGCCTGGCGGCTTCTTTTTGATTGCCGTTGGTTTGATCCAGGGCTTTTTTTATCAGAATGAGCTCCATTTCTTCGATTGGCATCACCTGAATATCCTTATTGATACTCGTTGTGAGCTCTTCATTCACATTGTTGAACAGGCCGTTTTCACAGTGCTCCAGCTTCAGAACGTCAGAGTCCTGGGCCATGATCACACCACGTATGATGTAGTTTTCAAGCTCGCGGATATTGCCGGTCCACTGCCGGCTTATCAGATGTTTTTTCAGTTTGTCAGAAATCTCCTTTCGGGGCAGGTCATACTCTTCAGAATACTTATCGCAGAAATAGGCCGCCAGCAGGGGAATATCATCCTTGCGCTCTCTCAGCGGGGGAATCCGTATTGGGAATACATTCAGGCGGAAGTACAGATCCTGCCTGAATTCACCGCTTTTAATCGCTTCAGAAGGGTTGCGATTCGTGGTTGCAATAATCCTAACATCAACCTTTTCGGGCTTTTGACTGCCCACTTTCTGGAACTCCTTCTCCTGAAGCACTCGCAGCAGTTTGGCCTGTACACTGATATCCGTCTCCGTAATCTCATCCAGAAGCAGTGTACCGCCGTCAGCTTTGGTAAATGCTCCTTCATAGTCGTTGATTGCTCCGGTAAATGAACCTTTAACATGTCCGAAAAGAGTGCTTTCAACCAATTCTGATGGAAGATTTGCACAATTGATTTTTACAAACGGTGCTTTGCTTCGGGTACTGTACTGCTGAATCAGATTTGCATACACCTCTTTACCGGTACCGCTCTCTCCCTCAATCAGAACCGGAGCGTGGGTTGGCGCAATTTGCTTCAGAATATTTTTTAGATGAACTATTTTTTCATTTTCACCCACCATCCGGCGCTCTTTCCGGGCACCGGAACCGGTAGCCGTTTTTTTGCTTTCTGATGAATCCTGACTGCTGCTATCAGCAGTGCCTGCATTGGAACCGGCTCTGGAAGACGCCTGTTCAGCAGCTGACCGATGGCTGTGATCAAAAAACTGCTGAACCCTCCGAAGCAACTCTGTACCGGTAAAAGGCTTTGTAATGTAATCGAATACACCCTTCTGCATGGCATTTACCGAATGTGCAACATTGCCAAAGGCTGTTATCATAATTACGCCCGTATCAGGACTGTGTGATTTCACATGCCGCAAAACCTCGTCACCCGTCATTTCATCCATTTTCACATCCGTAATCACAAGATCGGGTGTTTTCTTGCCAAGTTTCTCCATGGCTTCCCTGGCAGAAGTGAATGCAGAAACTTCGTAAGATTGCCCGGAGAGAAAGTCATTCATGTATTCAAGGATATGCTCGTCATCATCGATGATAAATATTTGACGTATGGACATAGAGTAATCTATTCTGCTTGCATGTGTTTGGGGAACCGGTCGGCCGGTAAGCACCCGTGTAGTTGCACAGGCAAATGGACCGGATTTCAGATCGGCCGCAATAATTGCCGGGTAGAGAATATAGGTACAGGCGGTCTATTGATCAAATAACTGAACGGCCTTCGGAAATTAAAAGATAGGGGATTATGCGTCTGGGATCTTTGGGGCTGAACATCAAAGAAGCAGGATATTTGAACTTTCCGTCGCAGACAGGGCAGGGTGGTACTGCATGTCTAAAACCGGAGCTGTGGGGGGTCTACAAGTTGTCCAGATCGCGTGCAATTTTATCTGCAACCGAATTTGCAACATCCGGGTCATTGGCCAGGCGGGTCATCTGCTCAGCTGTAATTTGTTTGGAGTCTGTTTTACCGGCATTGCTGTTTTCCGGTGCAAGAAGAGAAGCTTCAAGCGACCTGAGCTGGCCTGCAAGTTTGGTTGACATTTGATTTACAACCGCTTCTGATTCGTAAAAACCGGCGTTCATTTTCTTTCGGATACTCTGGAGTTTATCAACCCTTTGTGCATTTTCAGTGCGATAGACGTTTTTTGCAAATTCAACAGAGTCGGTGAACTCTTTTCCCGATATCTCAACGCGGTCAACTGCGGCAGAACGCCTGGATGAGGATGCACTCGTATTTTGCGATGCATCATTGACACCGGCCGGTTTGTCTGCTTTATCTGTGCCCTTTACGGGTTTTCCTGAAAGTCCGGATGATGAAATATTATTGATTGACATAACAGTAATTTCAATAGGTTGAATTTACATCAAGAAAGATCGATGAAGAACCGCTGCCCGGCTGTTGATAAGCCTTGTTAGCTGTTCGAAATGAATCCAGGTGCCTCAATACATCGGTTTTCTGTTTTTGCAGAGATTTAAGGCTGCGATCCAGTTCACGCTCCAGAAGATTGAGCCGATAAAACAGATTTCTGAAGTCTTTGGGAGTAATACCATCCTCCTCAGTAAATACCATTTGTGCATTCTGGCCATTCCAGTCAGACAAAATGGAGTCAAGCTGTTTGCTTCTGCTGTTGTAGAGCTCTTCAATCCGGCTGATTTCCGGATCATCGCTTTCCAGTTCGTCGAGTATATGATACCCTGTTGAAAGCATATTTTCCAGTTCTTTATATAATTTCACCATGATTCTGTCGCTAAGGGGTTAAAAATTTTGTCCCAGAAAAAAAGACTGAAAGTTCAGTACCTGATTGAACTGGGTCTGGCCCTGCTCAATCACCTGGTTAAGGCGTGTAAATTCCTTACGAAGCTGCTCTTCGCGGCGCACCAGGAATCGTTCTTCCGACTCAATTCTGGAGTTTGTGCGGTCGATCCTGCTGTCGATGCCTGTTTTAACCAGGTCAATGAGATTGTTTTCACCATCGAAAGCGCGCTCTATTCCGTTCTTGAGATTGTTCACAAGGCCGTCGTCAGCGGTAAAAAAGTCTTCGACAACGTCGGGGCTTGTAGCGAGCAACTCCTCAAGTTTACCTGTATCGCGAATGGAAAGTTCCCCGGACTGGCTGATGGAAAATCCCAGGTCTCTCAGAGTTTGAACACCTGACCCCGCCATGCTGATAACCGGCAATGATATGCTCTGCCGCATGGTATTGCTTAGATTCCTTATGGAGCGCTCACGCTGCAGGATGCCACGGTCTCCGGTCTCGCCATTGAGCCGGGTTGCTTTTCGGATTTCACTGTTTAGCGTATTGAATGCTTCCACAAAGGAGTTCATGGATTCCATGGCCTTTTCCGTGTCACGGACAATGGACAGCTGCTGCGTTGATTCTGTTTCGTTTATTAATTCAAAAGAAACACCTTCAATAGCATTTTCAATGGTATTTGAGGATCTCGTCATTGAAATTCCATCAACGGTAAAACGTGCATCGAGGTTTTCAGGCAGCACCGAACGGGTAAGGTTCAATGAGGCTGCATCGCCCTGAACAGCTTGCAGCGATATCTGATTAGAAGAACCGGTTTCGTTGCTTTTCAGGCTTAATGCAAATCCCGTATCGCTTACCTGAATGGTTGAAGCCGTCACAAAATCACCAAACTGCTCATTCACAGCATCGCGAAGTGCGTTTAGTACCTCCTGGTCTGTTCGCCCGGTTGTGTCAACCGAAATGGTCACCGGGTCGCTTTCTCCTGCCGATATCTCAAAAGAGGCGCTTCCCTGGGCAGCGAGGGAGGTACCGTTTTGTTCAAAAGAAACGGAGGTAAGTGTATCTCTTCTGGCAACGGAGTCGACGGTAATGTCGAAATTGCCTGTGAGTGAGGCACCATCCGCAGAAATCACCTTAACGGCATTCGTAGTGCTTTCTGCCTTCATTGGCTGAAACGAAGTAGTGCTGGTTTCAGAAAATTCGTTTAAAATCGTTTGCAGCGATGAAAATGAAGAGCCGATTGTATCCAGGGTTTTTTTCTGGTCATTGAACGTCTTGATCTCCTGTTCAAGTGAAGCTTTCTTCAGTCCGTCAAGACGCAGCAACTGCTGAATCGAACTTTCGAATGGGTTGGATTGCTGTAATATGCTGCCCGCTGAAATCATGCTAAAAATCCTTGGCTTTCGGTTCGTACCGGTGTAACCTTCTTGCTTACTACGCCATCATTCCAGGCTGCGCGAATCGGCTCGATCAGCGAACGTACTTCATCAAATTTCTCTTCGTCTAAAATAACTTTGCAGTAACTGTAAAGTTCAAAGAGAGTGGCCGACATTTCGTAGTCAAAATTGAGTGACTTGATAAGCGTGTCAAGCACTCCGGATGCTTTTGCTGTATCCTTTCGATAACAGGACTGAATCAGAATGTCGTATAACTGGGAAATCAGCTCCTCAGGACTTGCCTGCATCACGCTTTGGCGCTGATATTCGGTATAGCTGTTATTCATGGCGTTCCTGTTCATGATTACATGGATTTTGAATCTCTGTTGTGAGGAACTTATCGGCACATGACTAGGGTCACTTAAATAAATTTTCAGGAAAATGTGCCCAGAAAAAACCGCTTTAAATGTACTCTATGATAACCTGGCTTTTTACGGATTCACCTTTTTTCCAGGTAAGTGAAATGTGTACTTCGCCGCATGGTGAAATACCGGACGAGAGAGAGTCTTCGGTATGGATGAGGTGGTGATCTTCTTTAAGCACCTGTGCACCCGGATGGTTTACCTCAATCACCATTTCAGAGTCTTCCAGGTATGAAAGTGTGAGAATGGCTTGTTCATTATCCCGGGACCCGGCAATGCTCTGTTGAATTACAGCGTGCTCCATATCAGTGTTCTCAGGGTATGCCCAGCTTGCCGTTTGCCCCTGAATTACCTCTGCCCGAACGGTCATGACGGCTACAGAACGATCAGGGTCCGTTTCTGAAGCTCCGCCGCTCGAATGAAATTCATTTCCTGAGCCATACATCGGGTATGGGACAGTTAGCAGCAGCAATATAAGGTTGAGTAGGCGCATTCCGGTGTCTGTAGATGTCTTTACCGCCGGTATGGCGGTGTCTCGTACATCTACTTATCGGCTTTGTCCCGAACTGCTTAAGCATTTTATTAAAAAATTTTAATAAACTGCATAAAGTAAAAGATTACAATAAAAAAGAGCGCCCTGCATGGGCGCTCTTTGTGGGTTACCGTCCGTATGATTCTGTCTCTTATCCGAGGAATCCGAGAACAGACTGTGGGCTTGTATTGGCCTGGGCCAATGCAGAGGTAGCTGTCTGCTGCAGTATCTGCAGTTTAACAGATTCACTCTGTACTTTAGCGAAGTCAGCATCCTGAATTCGGCTGCGTGCCGCGCTGTTACTGGTAATCGCCTGGTCCAGATTCTCCTCACGTATCGACAGCTTCGACTGGTCGATACCGATCTGGTTAAAGTTGCCGGCAAGTGTTTCAATCGCAGCATCGATGTCGCTGATAAATGAATTGAAGGTAGTAGAGTCTGTACCGTCGAGTGCACCGATACCGGTATCTATGGCAAGCGTTGTTTGATTGGTTTGTGTCAGCGTTACATCAAGTGTTTCAGCTGCCCCTTCACCTACCTGGAATGTCAGGGTTACGTCGCCTGCACCATCATCCAGCAGGTCTATACCCTGGAAGGTGGTATTTGCGGCGAGCTCATCAATTTCACCGCCCAAAGCAGTGATCTGATCGGCGATAAATCCTCTTTCATCATCGCCGAGCGTGTCGTTTGAGCCCTGAACGGCTTTCGATTTCATATCGATCAGGATATCCATGATCGAGTTCATTCCGGTCTCAGCAATGTCCAATACGGATTTTGCATCACCGATATTTCTCATTGCCTGGTCCATACCTTCCAGACGGCTGGAGAGCTTGGAAGCAATGGAGAAGCCTGCAGCATCATCCTCTGCCCGGTTGATTCGGAGACCGGTGGAAAGCTGAAGCTGGGTATCAGCCAGACGGCTGTTTACACTATTGAGTGAAGACTGTGCAGTAAGTGCCTGCAGATTTGTGTTGATTTGACTAATTGACATAATGGTCCTCTTTGTTTTTGGTTGCGCATGTTTTCATGCTACTGACCGACTTATCGCAGTGCTTCACTCTGATCTTAAATTCAGGATCTGTTTTTTTTCTCAGTTGTGTTAGCCGTCTTCTTTTACTCAATAAAAAACAATGCTATATGTAATGAAAAAAAAGTGTACAAATGCATTTTTCCTGTTTAATTCATTATATTATATTCTTTTAATATTTGACGGCTTAGTATAAAAACAGAGGCAACAACGGGGCATAGAGATGAAAGAGAAAAATGCTGTCTGGGCTATGAATATCCCAGACGACGACGGTGACATGTACAGAAAACGGGAACATCAGGCGAGGCTGGGTGTTGCCCGATTTGCGCTTCGGCTTCACAATTGTAATGTAGAGGAACGGGCACGATTTATTGTGCGAAAGTGCAACGCTTCCTGGGGCGGACTCATTATCCTCACGGAAGAGGACGAACTGCTGACATCGGCCGGCCCGGATACGGACCCGGTTTTTCTGTCTGAGAGTGATACTGCAAAAATATTCACCAGGGAGTTCGTCAGATCAGATAAGCTCCACGCTGAACCGTTGATATTGAATCAGTTTGTGGTAGGCTATTTTCTACTTAAGAAGGGGACAGAACCGCTGCCCGATGCCGATCTCATTAAACTCAATACGGAACTGATTGCAACCGACCTGGAGAAAGAGCGTGAACAGAGAGAATGGGAACGCTACACCTACCTTGTTCAATCGGAACGAATGAAGAGTATTTCTGATGAGGAACAGCAGTCCATGGTACTTGGAATGGCAGCTCACGACCTCACCTCACCGGTCAATGCGATCAACGGGTATCTTGAAATGCTTCGAAATAACGTAGAGAAAAGTGAGGATCTGGAACAGCTGAAGTCAACCTACCGGAAAATATCACTTGGCGTTAAAGATATCGCATCAATCGTAAGCCAGTTTAATGACTACTCAAAATTGAAGCTTGGCGGCAGCAGTGGCGGCGATGTACTTGTAAATCTCAATTGGGTACTCTCTGATCTCTGTGACCTTCTGTCCATAAATGCAGAAAAACAGGAGCTTAAGCTGGTTGCGGAGCTTCCAGAAACTCCACTTTTTGTCCGGGCCGACATGGTGAAGCTGAAGCGCGCTGTCATGAACCTGGTTTCGAACGCGATCAAATTTTGCAGAAAGGGCGGTGAAATCCGCGTTGTTCTCGAAAAAGACGGTGATGAGGTTGCAATACGAATTCACGATAATGGTATCGGGATACGAAAAGAGATGCAGGATAAAATATTCAGGCCCTTTACGCAGCTGCCCGAAACGCTGGACGTGAATGATCCAGGTTCACTGGGTCTTGGCCTTTATATTACAAAACGCTTTATTAGTCAGCATCAGGGCCGTATCGATGTAGAGAGTGAAGAAAATGTGGGAAGCTGTTTTTCAATACTGCTTCCGGCTGCCGATTATGACGTGAGCAGCAGTACAGAAGCCACCTCAGAATGATCGTTTAAACCCGGTACCCGCAGGAGAGTCATAAAGATTTTGGTACCGCATATACAGAGTGCTCTGCCGTCTGTCCTTTCCCTCTAAATAAGCTCGAAATCCGGCGTCGTTGGTTATTTGTGGATGGAAAGAGTGCATTATATGCCGCTCATCATAGTCCATGGGCCTGCTTTCCGATATCTCCCTGGCCATTTGGTTCTGGCCGTACAGAAGCATCATAAAATCATCAAAAAACCGAGTGCTGTTCCCTTCTTGTGCGTCTTCATTTGAAAACTCCGGCTTGAATTTTTCCAGCTCTTTCTGAAGCAGAAGAGCGAACTCAGGCAGTGCAATCGATTGCCGGGTATCCGGCATCCGACGCTCATGAACCGGTGCAACCGAAAGGTCATTCGATTTGGGAGCGATTCGGTTTTGTTCAGCTGATGGATTCATAATGGTCTGCGTCTTTTCAGAAAAACATGTAAAAACCGGCCTGTTTCGGATAACGTTTTACTAACGGCTTCTCCCCTGATTCAGGCCGGTTCTACATGCTGTTCGAGGGCGTTGAGCCATGTCATGTTACAATGCTTATCGGCGGTTATCTGTTATCCTTAAATAAGTTTTTGAATTCGCTAAGTAATCTAAAGTCTGAAAAACAGCCTCGCATTGCGGGTAATGCTTGATATTTTCCCCCTTTCGCGTAATTTAAAACATATAAACCGGTACAACCGGAACCAGACTGATCCTATAAAGAGCATGAGCAGGTTTATTTTCAGGGCACTTCCGACACTTACAATTCTCTTGATGTTTTGTATCTCTGTTGACGAAAGCGTTGCAGCAGACACAACACAGGGAAAAATTTCAGCCGTATCAGAAATAAACGGGAGAGTGGTTAGCGCAGAAACCGGTGAACCGCTGCTGGGAGTTCACGTATTTTTATCGGGAACCAAAATCGGAGCTGTAACCAATTCGGGCGGATATTATGAACTGCAAAGTATTCCGCCGGGTAACTATAAGCTTGTGGTATCCATCATCGGGTACGGAAGGGTATCGAAAGAGTTGAGCATACCGGAAGGGCAGTCCCTGCATGAGGTGTTTGAACTGAAACCCGTGGTGTATGAACTGGGCGAAATCTACGCAGGAAACCTCGACGAGAAGTGGCAAAAATATCTGGATCGGTTTACCCCGCTTTTTATCGGGGAGTCTGAATTTGCCGATTCAGTGAGGATTCTGAACCCGGAGGTACTGCGTTTTGAAACCCGGTGGTGGGGGCGCTTTGAAGCGGAAGCACTTGCCCCGCTGCAGATCGAAAACCGTGCTCTGGGTTACCGGATTATCTATTACCTTGATGAGTTTAGCCACTCCGGAACGCGCACCCGCTGGGACGGTGAGCCGCTCTTTATGGAGATGACGCCGGCTGATTCGGCGCAGGCCGCTTACTGGAAAGCCAACCGCAGAAAAGCGTTTATGGGCTCGATGCGGCATTTTCTGATCTCACTGGTTCAGGAGAGTGCGGAAGAGGAGGGATTTATCCTTTACAACCTTCGGAGAGAAACCTACGGATACTCCGGCAGGAACAAGTACAGGACCAGCTCCGCGAGGCTGCTGCGTCCCGGTGATGAGGGGCACTTCTGGAAGATGCGCTTCAGCGGTCAGCTGGAAATCGTTTACAGCGAGGCCGAAGAGGATCCACGATATATCGAATGGGCCGGCGATCTGTATCGGGGACCGAATACCGTGCAGACTTCCTACCTGGAACTGAATGAGCGGAATATTACCGTCGATCCCGACGGAGAAGTAAAAGAACCCTACGGCGCCACCCGCTTCGGCTACTTCGCCTTCCACCGGCTGGCCGACGAAAATCCCAGGGAGTATCGCCCGGAAGGGTTTCAGCGTGAACTCGTGAGCAACTAAACATTATTTACCGCCCCGAAGTCTCGGGGCAAAGGCCGCGAAGGTTAACGGTAGAAGCTATCAGCAGTCAGCTTTCAGTGTTGAAAAAATCTGCATTTAATCATTGCTCGGTTGCTCTGTTGAGCGGTTGAACATTACCCTCCTCCGCGGTGAACTCACTCCCACACCGTCGGATCCCACCCTTTCATGCCGCGATTATTCACCGCCACCACCGTTACGGGTTTTGACAGATCTGCACGCCTCAGTGTGGCCTTTGTCTCCTCCACCACCTCTGAATGCGGATTTCCCATCATATCGGTGTAGCTCACGATGTAGTGATCGATGTCGCTCTCGGGATTGGCGTTCCACTGTGCCATAGCGCGGTTGCCGCCGAAATCGACCACGCTAAGTCCGGTTACCTTTGAAGGGGCGCTGGCCAGCATCATAAACGTAGCAATGTTTGATTTGGCCACCTCTTTCAGCAGGTTGTGGTTAATGGTCTCCAGGTGGTCGGTGGTCTGATGGTAGTTCGGGTTGCCCAGGATCGGATAGGAGCCGATGCCGCCGATCACGTCGCCGTACGCGTCAAAAAACGCATGAGCGTCGGTATTTCGGTAGTAGCGGGAGTCGTATGTAATCAGATCGGTAAACAGAATCGCGCCCGAATGCTGCACATCGCGGATCCCGTAATTGGAGAAGCGAATGGTGTTGTCGAGCCGGTGATGTCGGGTCCAGCCCATCATGTCGTTATTGATAACGCCCATAGCCCACAGGCCCTCTTCTCCGGCCAGGCGCGTAAACTCACGCGCACCCAGCAAACCTGACTCCTCTGCCGTCAGGGATGCAAAGATAATGGTGGCCGGCAGCGGGTTCTTTGCCAATATCCGGGCTGTCTCAAGAAGTACGGCGGTTCCGGAAGTGTTGTCGTCAGCGCCGGGACTTCGCTGAACCGAATCAAAATGCGAACTCAAAATGTAGACCACCTCGGGATGAGTCGTTCCTTCCAGCCGAGCAATCACGTTGGCGGTTTCGATATCGCCCGCCGGATTGAACCACTGGTATTCGGGCTCGTAGCCGAATGACTCCAGCGTTTCGTAGATATACTCCATCGCCTTGCGGTTGCCGGGTTGCGTGATGTGTTTGGAGCCGAAATCATAAAGTGACTTCTGGTAGTGCCACATGCGGGTCATGTTTACCTCATCCACGGCTGCCTGAACGGCATCACGGATCGGGCCGTACATCTCCTCCGCTTTGGCCAGCAGGTTACGCTCGCTCTCCAGGTTGGCCTCCAGCCGGCTGATCAGGGTCTGTTTGGAGATTCGCTCACCGATCCTGACCAGGTAGACGCCCTGCTCTGGCGCGATGGTGTTGCCGCTGCGCTGGGCCACGACCAGTAGAAAGCTTCCGTCCGCACTCGGTTCCCACTCGTTTTCCATCGAAACGGTCCGCACGCTGTTGTTGTGAAACAGCCGGTGAAATTCCTTGGTCTCCACATCGTAGATATGGGAACGACGGTGGCGTGACTCGCCCATCATGCCAAGCACCTTGTCGTTGTTCAAAAAGTGAGGGAAAAGTTCATGCTGGATATCAAACGAAAGCTGCTCGTCGACGGCATCGGCCGTGTGCACCATGTGCAGGTTCCAGCTGATGCCCTCGCGCAGCATGTAGGCCAGCTTGCTGCCGTCGGGCGACAGTGCCGGGTTTTGAATCGGAAAGAGTGATGCGGCCATGATTTCAGCCTGCGGCACCTGTTCTGTCAGATCGGCGCTGAAAATACCCGTTTCTCCGCCTTCACTGTACATGTACGCCACCCGGTTGCCGCTCGCCGAAATGACCGGGGATGTGCCTTCCCAGCGGGTGATCTCACCTCTGTTCAGATCGAAAAGAACCACCGATTCGGGCGAATCATATTCCGGAAGATCCGCACCCGGAAACGGGGAGCCCGGAGATGATCTGAAAATAATCCTGCTGCTGCCCGGTACGGGAATGGGGGAGTGCAGGTATCCGTCTGAACCGGTAACCATTTCCGCAGTTTCCGCACCCCATTGCAGGCGGTAGATGTCGCTGTGTCCGGGATGGTCGGGATCCGCGCCCGTGAAATAGAGCGTGCCGTTTTCATCAAATACCGGGTCCTGAACCATCAGTGGTCCGGTCGAAATCCTGCTCGTCTCCCCGTTTTGCAGATTGAGCATGTACAGGTTCGTATTGAGGATTTCTTCAAGCATGAGTTCATTTCTTGCCTGTATAAACGCATCCCGGTCCCGGTTCTCGCGTGCCCGGGCCAGCTCCTGCTCAAGCTGTACCATTTTTTCGGAAACCGTTGACCGGGATAGAACCGCATTGCGTCCGTCAGGAGAAAAGATCAAACCCGTTCCTTCAACCGTATGTAGCTGTTCCGTGCCGCTGTCCGTGATCCGTGAGACCAACGTCCGGGTCACTCCGTCTCGGCTCTCCTGCCAGGCGAAGTGTCGGTTGTTGGGGCTGAACACAGGATTTCGTCCGTTCTTGCTAAGTTCATCCACCACATAAAGTTCACCGGTCAGCGTGGCGATCTGATCAAAAAAGAGATCTGCATCTTCACTGTCGAGAATGGCTAGGAAATCCTCCAGTGCCCCGATGTAGTCGCCCGCATCCCATTTCAGATAGGCAAGCGTATAGGGATCGTCGGACGCCTGAACTTCAGGCTGTGAAGCCCGTGCGATTGATAGTGTAAGGAAAACCAAAAAGATGAAAGATAGCACCAGCCGGATGGAAGAGGTCATGGATTAAAGCTTGATTAAAGTGAACGAGGCGAATATATGTCGTGAAAATGTAAATTGCTTGAATACAGGGCACAGGGTACAAGGTACGTGGTGCAGGGTAAATACAGCAGGCTGCAGACATTACAAAAAAACTGACAGTTAAAAGCTCCGCAAGACCGTCAGGTCGGCACGTGCGAACGGGGAATTCATTCCCCGTGGAAGGCACATGGTGCAGGTAGCAGGTAACAGGTTACATAAATCTCCCATTAAGCTGATAGCTGAATGCTGAAAGCTGATAGCTCCCAAATTCCGCCAGGTCAAACAAACGAGAGGGGAATTTATTCTCTGTGAATTGACGGGCAGACGTCAGACGTCAAACGTGAAACGGGAGGGGGATGATCTCAGATTGGAGATATGAGATATCTGATCTCAGAAGTATCTATTTTTTTCATTCTGAGTATAAAAAATATACCGTGCCTTCGCTGACTGCTGACTATTGATCTCTGAAGAAATTTCGATATTGCCCGCTGAAGCCTGAAGCTGCTGCGCGCCGTTCGCAGTCCCGAGACTTCGGGAAAGCCTGAAGCCTGAAGCCTGCGCCATGCGCCTTGCCCCTAATCCGGCGCTGTCAGAATTCCTGAAAGGCACAGGAAATGCTGACAGGCCTCTTCACGCCGTGTACCCTGAACCACGCCACTCCCACATTCCCAAAGATATTATCTCAGAAAAGCCCTATTTTAAGACGATAGGAAAAAAGCTATGTGGAACCAATAAAAAAGCATTCGAGGACCCTTTATGACGAGCAACAATCCGCTTCAAGATACCAAAACGACATTCAAAACCGGCACGGGTGATGCCCACCTCTACAGCCTGAAGAAACTGGAAGAATTGGGGTATGAGAAAGTGAGCAGGCTCCCCTTTACGATTAAAATTTTGCTGGAAGCCGTTTTGAGGGAGTTTGACGGATACGTGGTTACCGAAGAGGATGTGAAGGTGTTGGCTGAGTACAACGCCAAAAACCCGTCGGGTGAAATTCCCTTCAAGCCTTCGCGTGTGGTGCTTCAGGATTTTACGGGAGTTCCCGCAGTGGTTGATCTGGCTGCGCTGCGCTCTGCAATGAAGCGTATGGGAGGTAATCCGACCTCCATTAATCCTCAGGTACCGGTTGATCTTGTAATCGACCACTCTGTTCAGGTGGATATGTTTGGCCAGGAGTACGCATTCATGTTCAATGTTGAAAAGGAGATGGAGCGCAACCGTGAGCGATATGAGTTTCTGAAATGGGGGAAAGAGGCTTTTGATAACTTCCGCGTGGTCCCACCGGGACGCGGTATTGTACACCAGGTGAACCTGGAGTACCTGGCCAAGGGAGTTTTTACCCGTAAAGAGAAAGACGGTACCACCGTAGCCTACCCGGATACCCTTGTAGGAACCGATTCACATACCACCATGATTAACGGACTGGGCATTCTGGGCTGGGGTGTCGGTGGCATCGAAGCGGAAGCCGCCATGCTGGGTCAGCCGATCTACATGCTCGTACCCGAAGTGGTCGGCGTAAAGCTGACCGGCAAGCTGCGTGAAGGGATCACCGCAACCGACCTTACGCTGACTGTCACCGAAATGCTTCGCCGACACGGCGTTGTGAGCAAGTTTGTGGAATTTTATGGTCCCGGCCTCAGCAACATGAGCCTGCCTGACCGCGCCACAATTGCAAATATGAGTCCGGAGTATGGAGCCACAATGGGCTTTTTCCCTATCGACAGCGAAGCTATTCGGTACATGAGCCGCACCGGCCGAAGTGACGAGCAGGTGAAGCTCGTGGAAGCTTACATGAAAGAGCAGGGGCTTTTCCGCACAGATGACACTCCGGATCCGGAGTTCACCGAGGTGCTGGAACTCGACCTGGGCGATGTTGAAACATCACTTGCGGGGCCGAAGCGGCCGCAGGATCGTATCACGCTGCCCAACATGAAGGAGACCTTTGAAAACTCACTCACGAGCAGTGATCCTACCATGGGCTTCAATCTCACCCAGGAGAAACTGGCCAACAAAGGTACGTTTAAAAATGGCCAGACAATCGACATGAAACACGGCGACGTGGTGATTGCGGCGATTACCAGCTGTACCAACACCTCCAATCCGAGCGTGATGCTTGGAGCCGGTATCATCGCCAAGAAAGCTGTCGAGAAGGGAATGAAGGTTCCTCCGTATGTTAAAACCTCATTGGCACCCGGTTCGCGAGTGGTAACCGAATATCTGAAGGAAGCAGGACTTACCGAGTATATGGATCAGCTTGGATTCAACCTGGTGGGTTATGGATGCACGACATGTATCGGTAACTCCGGTCCGCTGCCCGAAGCTGTTGAGAATGCTATCAAAGAGGGCGACCTGATCGCAGCAGGGGTACTATCCGGTAACCGGAACTTTGAGGGCCGCATCCATCCGTGGGTAAAAGCCAACTACCTGGCTTCACCGCCGCTTGTGGTGGCCTACGCGCTTGCCGGCACCGTGGATATTGACCTGGCCCATGAGCCGATTGGAAAGGACAAGGATGGCAACGAGGTTTACCTGAAGGATATCTGGCCATCATCTGATGAAATAACCGAGTTTCTGGATCAGGCAATTCGGCCGGAGCTTTTTGAGAAGATGTACAGCGATATTTTCGAGTCCGAAACGTGGGATAAAATTCCCGTCGGCGGTGGAGAGTTGTACGAGTGGAAAGAGGATTCAACCTACATTCAGGAGCCGCCTTTCTTTGTTGGAATGGGTGAAGAACCCGAGCCGATCCAGCCGATTGCAGGTGCACGCGTGCTGGTAAAAGTGGGTGATTCCATTACAACGGATCACATCTCTCCTGCAGGAAATATCAAAAAGGAGAGCCCCGCAGGACAGTACCTTATCAATAATGGGGTGGAAGAGAAAGATTTCAACTCCTACGGATCGCGCCGGGGAAATGATCGTGTGATGACCCGCGGTACCTTTGCAAACGTGCGCTTCAAGAATCAGCTTGCACCGGGAACGGAAGGAGGATTTACCAAGTACCACCCCACGGGCGAGATTACCACCATCTTTGAAGCAGCCGAGAAGTACAAGGAGGAGGGAACTCCGCTTGTGGCGCTTGCCGGTAAAGAGTACGGAACAGGATCATCACGCGACTGGGCTGCAAAGGGCACCATTCTGCTTGGCGTAAAGGCAGTAATTGCTGCATCCTATGAACGGATTCACCGGTCAAACCTGGTGGGAATGGGCGTGTTGCCTCTGCAGTTTGCCGACGGGGAAACACATAAAAGCCTTGGACTCGACGGATCCGAAGCGTTCACCATTCACATTGATGATGACCTGAAGCCACGGGAAACCGTTAAGGTGGAAGCGAAGAAATCTGACGGCAGTGTGGTTAAATTCGATACTGTTTGCAGAATAGATACGCCGGTTGAGATCGACTACTTCCGCAACGGTGGTATTCTGCACAAGGTACTTCGCGATTACGTGGAAGAAGACAAGAAGTAATATGGAACATCATTGCTCGGGTACCATGGCATCACTTCAAGTGACGCCATGACTCGTGCTTATCAATGTTCATTCCGGGTTTGCTTAAGAATTTACTTCCAACTTACGATAAGAGTTGAAATGATTCACAAACCAGGAGCCCGGTTTTGATAAAGCCGGGTTTTTTTATCTCGATCGCAGGGTTGATGAATCCGCATGAATTTCGATAATTTCAACTTACATGAATCGAATTAAAGCTTATATTCGTTAATCTCAGTCAACAGAAAATCAAAAGAATAAACAGGTTTGCCCCTGTAAATCTCAGTTCAAACCGATCATGGAAGTCAGTTCAGGCAAAAAAACAGGTACGCCATCGCCTTTAACGGATTTTTCGCAGGAGAATCTTCGCCTGTTACTTGATACCATTGAAGGGATTACACATACAAGGGAGTTCAAGGCGGTTCTCAATGAGAGTCTTGAAGCAGTTCGCCTGGTAATGGAGTCGGAAGCCAGTTCCCTGATGCTGCTGGATGAAGATTCCGGAGAGCTGCAGCTGCGTATATCGACCGGCCCCGTAAGTGAGGAGGTAGCCGGGAAACGCATTCCCAAAAACAAAGGGATCGCCGGATGGGTGGTCAGAAACCGCTCGCCGTACATTACCAACGATACAAGCAAGTCACCTGAGTTTTTTGGTGAACTTTCGGAAGGTTTCCGAACAAGAAACGTAATTTGTCTTCCCCTCATTAACCGTGACGATGAAGTAATAGGTGTTGTTCAGGCACTCAACAAGAAAGAGGACAAAGATTTTAATGAAAGTGATATACCTGTCTTTGAGGCACTTGCAGACCATATCACCATTGCCATTGAGCGTACCCGGTATGTAGACTACCTTCACCTTCGCCTCAAGGAGAAAGATGTGCTGGTTGCTGAAATGAACCATCGTATAAAAAATAATCTTCTGGCTTTAAATACGCTTCTCAGTATCGAGCTGGAAGGTATAAATGATGAAACGAGCAGCCGGATTCTCAAGAACATGGATCGACGGATCAATTCCATGTTTGACCTGCACAACATGCTGATTGAAAAAAATCTGGAAAAACAGGTTCGTCTGGACAACTACCTGGAGCAGATTGCTGCAAAAATTCAGGAATCGATGGGCCACATTTTCAGTGATGCGGAGATTACGTTTTCAGGGGATCAGATTGAGGTGAGCCAGGAACAGGCCCTGCGGTGCGGACTGATACTCAATGAACTGATCGTCAATATTTACAAACATGCTTTCACCGAGTCGGATGAGGAGGGAGAAATCAGGGTTCGGCTTGAAAAAGGAGAGGATAAAGTGAAGCTCAATGTGTCGGACAACGGAGTGGGATTGCCTGAAAGTTCAGATGCCGGCAATAAAGACTCTATGGGTATGTGGATCGTAGAAGAACTTTCAGAAAAAATGGGTGCAAGTATTGATGTTGTGAGTAAAAAGGGTACACGGTTTGTGATCTCCTTTCCAATGAAGTAGCCGCTCGCTTTCAGGCCGTTTCAGGAATTACTCAGGCAATTGGTCATTTATGTGAAAAATACGTATACATATCTCTGAGTGTAAAACGTCAAAATCGGAACAAAACCATGGCAAACATGGACGATATGAAGGTCAGTGATCAGGATTTTCCTGAGGGGGAAGGCAGCCAGCGTTTACTGATGGATACCCTCGAGGGTATAGATCACACGGAAGAATTTAAATCGGTATTGGTCGACAGTATGGAGTCAACCCGGCTGGTCATGAATACGGAAGCAAGTTCCCTGATGCTGATGGATGAAGAAACGGGTGAACTGTATGTGAGTATGCCTACGGGGCCGGCCAAGATGTCGGTGGCGGGTAAAAGCATACCCCAAAGTAAAGGAATTGCAGGGTGGGTAGCAGAGAACAAAAGGCCATACATGACTAATGATGTTGCAAATTCTGAACATTTTTACGGGGAACTGGCTGAAGATTTTAAAACAAGAAACATCATCTGTGTGCCGCTGATCAACCGGGAGAACAAGGTAATCGGTGTGATGCAGGCATTGAATCGCAGAAACGGAGAAGAGTTTACATCAAGGGATATACCGGTGTTTCAGTCGCTGGCTTCACACTTTACACTGGCAATTGAACGTTCCAGGATGATCGACCGCCTGCATGATCGCCTGCAGCAAAAAGATGCTATCATTGCAGAGATTCACCATCGGATTAAAAACAATCTTCAGATCATATCCGCACTGGTTGAGGATGAACTCCCGTTGATCAAGGATAAGCATGCAGAAACGGTACTGCAGGGTATTTCACTCCGCATTCAGTCGATGTCGCGGCTGCATGATATGTTGAGTGAAAAAAATATCAAGAACACCGTCGATCTGAAGGAATATTTATCCCAGCTATCCGATAAGATCCGTGATACAATGAGCTCCATTCTTTACGATGTACAGATTGAGCTCGACAGTGAAGAGATCGTGGTGAAACAGGACCAGGCGCTTTTGTGTGGACTGATTTTGAATGAACTTTTGATCAATATTTATAAACACGCGTTTCAGTATGAAGATGACGAGGCAAACATAAAAATGTCTCTATTTCTCAAGGATCATATAGTACATCTCAGGGTTTCTGACAATGGGGTGGGGCTGCCCGATGACTTCAAACTCAGAAAGAAAGATTCGATTGGCATGTGGATTGTCGATACCCTGCTGAAAAAACTGAATGCAGAGATGAGTGTGGGATCGGATGAAGGAACACGATTCGAGATCCGTTTCGAAGCATGAAAGCAGAACAAGACTCCGAAAAGTTCATGCACAACAGGATATCAGTTCAAACAGGCCACTTCCCAAGTCCGTGCATTGTAAATATTTTTGCAAACAGGCCCGACAGGGGTGTATTCAGCATCAGTGAAACCAGGCCCCTGTAAAAAGCGGAAGATGACTCCTTTCTTCCCAGATGCATGTTGAGCTCAGCACGCCGCGCAACCTGACGGGCAATTTTTTTCCTTTCGGATGAGTACTGCCGGAACAGTACAGGGTATTTTTCAGGCAGGGTGAGTGCTTTCTGAATCACACTAAAGGTTTCTTCTGCATCCAGCCAGCCCAGATTCATTCCCTGCCCGCCAATAGGGCTCACTATGTGTGCAGCATCACCGGCAAGCAGGCACCTGCCATGATGAAATTGTTCAGCTAAAAAATGCTGTACCCCGAAACTGCTGACCATTGAATTTCTGCAGCCGTCTAGTGAATGGCCAAGCCTATGCTGAATAAATTTTTCAAGCTGCTTGCTTTGCGGTTCACGGATGTATTCGTCGGTTTTAACGACCCAGCGCCGCTGACCGTCCGGAAGGGGAAAACACTCTATCAATCCCTCTTCGTGAAGGTATACAGCCGCATCATGGCCAAAAGAGGTATTGTCTGTATAATCGCCCATGATGTATGTATCGGGATAGGATTTTCCATGGAAGGGTATATCAAGAGCATCTCTCAGGAAGCCTGTTTTACCATCGCAGCCAACAACAAATTGTGAGGATATTCTGCAATTCGCTCCGTTTTTTTTATAGGCAACCTGAACCCGGTCTTCATTATTATCCTGAATTTCGGTTACCTCCGCACCCCGTAAAAGGCAATCGGATTTCAGTTTATTCACTTTATCAGAAAGAATTTTTTCTGTTCTCCACTGAGGAAGCGACAGGATATAACGGTGTTCGCCCGGAAGATTGTCAAACGTGATTTTACCGATGCGGTCTCTGTTCCAGAAGGCGATGCCGCTCCGAATTTTCAGCCCTTGATTCAGAAAAGCCGGTGTTAATCCGCAATGGTCAAAAAGATTGAGAGAAACGGGGTGTATGCCAAGTGATTTGGAGTGCGGATCGATAGTTGAGTTTTTTTCCAGTACCGTGCATGAGATTCCTGCATTCAGTAGACGTATCGCAAGATAGAGGCCCACGGGCCCGCCTCCGATAATCGTGATATCTGTATCAGTCTCATGAATGGTCATACCGTGCAATCAGTCGAAAAGGAAATTTTCGGTTAATAATCCAGTTTTCAGGAAGCGCACTTTCCAGTTCCTGCTTTCGATAACTGCGCCGGATGGATATCAATCCGTCCTTAACGATATAGCTGTTTCTGAACAATATCGGAGCAGCTGTCATAAAAGCCACGTAGCCGACATCACTTCGTTCAATATCGTTAAAGAGCACCCGTTTCAGAGCCAGTTTTTCAGCATCCGCACAAAGCGTACGCAGTTCGGAGGGAGGCAGGTGATGCATCAGATGGTTTGAAATAACCAGTTGAAACATTTTGCCTTCAGCTACAAGGTCGGATGAATGTGCATTCAGGAAGGTTACATTGTCGGTCCAGCTTTCCTGGCCGACAAACTGGATTGCCCGCCGGTCGGGCTCAATGCCTGTGAAATGAACGTCAAACCCATCCTTTATGCATAGATGATGCAAATAGCGTATCACATCACCGCCGCCGCAACCGATATCAAGAACGGTAAACGTGCCCTCCTGCTCAATAATCAGAGGCCTGATAAAACGCCTGTAAAGAGTACCCCATCCGGAAAGAAGGCGATTAATCAGGCTGAACTGTGCATACGTATTAAAAAGAAGCTGTTTGTCGCAGTCATCCCTGTCCATCCATTCGGTAAGCTGTGGGTTGCGTTTTGAGAGGAATAGAGGCATGCCGTGTTCTTTGAAACGCTCAGCAGTGCGAAAGCAGGGCAGTTTCCATGGTGAGACCGGGACCGAAGGCCATGGCCAGTATCCTGGAGTTCTCCTTTTGATGTGTTTGCTGCTGCAGTTCACGCAAAACAAAAAGAATGGTTGCACTGCTCATGTTACCATAGCCCGACAATACCTTTCTGGATGCATCCAATGCATCAGGCGGCAGTTGAACGGCTTCTTCAATCCGGTCCAGAATGGCCCGCCCGCCCGGATGTACGCACCACTGTTCAATCTGTTCGGTGGTAATGCCAAAACGATCGAGTGCGGGGTTCAGGAATTCGTCTATTCCTTCTTTAAGCAGGTCCGGAATATAACTCGAAAGCACCATGCTGAATCCTTTATCGCCGATCGACCAGGCCATATCGTCCTTACCTTTTTCCAGAATGGTAGATGCAAACCCATGAACCGCTATGCCCTTTTTCCCGGTGGGTTTTTTATTGCTCATGATGAACCCTGCGCCTCCATCAGCAAATACGGACGCCGACAGAATACTATCCGGTTCCGGATTGGCCTGGAAGTGGATGGTGCACAGCTCCACGGACACAACCATTACGTTCGCATCCTTGTTGGCCCTGCAAATCTGATCGGCCATTTTGATTGCAGGAATAGAGGCATAACAACCCATAAATCCAAGATGGTAACGCTCAATTGAAGGGTTGAGGTTCAGAGCCCTTATAATGTCAAAATCGGGTCCCGGTGCGTAAAAACCGGTGCAGGAAACAGTTATAAGATGAGTTATCTGGTCAGCCTCAAAGTCGGAGTTTTCTATCAGGGACCTGGCTGCTTCAACAAACAACTTTTTCGCTTCACGGATATACAGGTCATTTCTTCGCTCTGTGCCCGGATATGCACCTTCACCATTAAAAAAAAGCGTCTGAGACCCTTTCTGTCTGAAATCATTTATCACAGAGTGGCGATTGTCAATTCCTGACCTGGAATAGAGATAGTGAATTATTCTTTTGTCTTTATCGCTGGCGGGCACAATTTCTTTCATCCGGTCCCTGATTTCGCTCTGGGAGTACGAATAGGCCGGTGTAGCAGTTTCTAAGGCGTGGATATAAGAAGGCATGACAAAGAGTTAAATATTCTCAATGGTTACAAACTGCGACAATCTGATACCGTACAGTATAGATAAAATTTGAATTCCGTGAGTTTCGTTCAGGCTCCCATCTTTCCTGTTTTAATGTGAAAGCGAAGATTATGGAGAATTCCTGCGATGGTCAGGCCCGCAATGAGTCCGACCCAGAGCCCGGGTGCTCCCATACCGGTTTTAAAACCGAGCAGATATGCGGTGGGTATACCGATTATCCAATAGGCGAACAGATTTACATACATGGGGACCTTTGTGTCTTTAAGGCCGCGCAGCGCACCAAACCCGCTTACCTGCAAACCGTCGGAAAGCTGAAAAATTGCTGCCATAAATAGAAGCTGGACAGCAATTTCCGTTACTTGTGGGTCATCGGTATAAATTGCTACGATGGACTCGGGAAAGAGGTACATCAGTGCAGCCGTACAAAACATAATGAATGATGCGACTCCCACTCCAACAAAGCCTCTGAATCTGGCTTCTCCGGGCCTTTTTCGGCCAATTGACAAGCCTACGCGTGATGAAATGGCAACGGAAAGCCCAAACGGGATCATGAAGGCCATTGCTGCAAAATTAATTGCTATCTGATGCCCGGCAATGGCAATTGTACTGATTGTACTGACCAAAAGACTCACTACGGCAAACATGGTTACTTCCATGGTTGAGCTGATTCCGATGGGAACACCTATTCTGAGAAGCTCTGAAAGATATTTTTTTTCAGGCCACCGGAACTTATCAAATATGCCGAACCGCTGAAATGGTTGAAACTTTATGGTAAATATCAGCATAAAGACAAACATCACAGCGCCGACTATTGAAGAGGAATATCCGGTACCGACAGCTCCAAGCTGTGGAAAACCTAACTTTCCAAACATCAGAATGTAGTTTCCGGGGATATTCACCATCAGGCCAATAGCAGCTATATACATCGCCGGGCGGGTAACGCTCAGTCCTTCGTTAAAATTTCGGAGCGCACTGAATGCGTAGAATGGAAAAATTCCCCAGGACATAGCTCTCAGATATCCGCCGGCGATGGGGATGATCTCATCCGTAACTCCGATAAATGGAAAGGTGGCATCGAGGTGCCGTAGCAAAAAAAAGCTTGGCAATGCCAGTATCTGGCTAAGCCAAAGCACCTGACGGGCATTCTTGCCAATCTGTTTGAATCGGCGTCCGCCAACGTTTTGTGCTACGATAGGGGTAACCGCCATGATGCAACCGAGACACAGAACCATAAATGGAAGCATTATGCTTGATCCTACGGCGACGGCGGCAAGATCCTGTGGAGAAAGACGTCCCGCCATAACGGTATCCACAAAGCTCATGCTCATCTGAAGCAGCTGAGCTATAATGACCGGCGTACCGATTTTCATCAGTGACGATATTTCCGACCGGATCCTCTGTTTGTATGTTGTCTCTTCGCTGGGCATCTGAATGGAAGGGCTGATGGTACGAAGTTTTTGAATGACTTGTTGACCCGTATTGTAATTTCACCGGTCAAAAATCAGTTATCTCTTCATTGATGGAATTGAGATAAAAAATGTACTTCCTTCACCAGGCTTCGACTCAAACCAGATATCTGCATTATGAGCTTCGATGATCTTCTTGGTGATGGCCAGACCCAGTCCGGTGCCGCTCGATTTGGTGGAAAAATTGGGTACAAAAATTTTATCCTGAGTTTCCGGATTGATACCCACCCCGTCATCATGAATGCGTACCAGAACCCGGTCTCCCTTCACTTCCGAAAAGATGGAAATTCTGGCAGTATCGGAATCGTGGGCCTCGATTCCGTTTTTCACAAGGTTGATGAACGCACGCCTGAGCTCATCTTCAGCAGCGAGAATAGCGATGGGGGAGTCGGGTTGCGTAAGCGATATGCTGACTTCCGGATCGTTGCGATAGAGGTCGCAAACCGAGCCGAGTACGCGGTTCAGGTTAACGGGCTGCAGCTGATCCTGCACAGGTTTTGCGAATTTGGAAAAATCGGAAGCAATCCGGTTCAGGGATTCAATCTGATCAATGATGTTGGTTGCAGTTGATTCAATAACCGGCTTCAGTTCCATTACATTGTCGGGATTGGCTTCAAGCTGGCGCTGCAGGTGCTGAAGATTCAGTTTCATGGGAGTGAGGGGGTTTTTTATCTCATGCGCAACCTGTTGGGCCATCTCTTTCCACGCCGCTTCGCGCTCGGCCTGCACAAGTTCCCGGCGTGCTTCATTCAGCCGCTCAACCATTTGATTATACGCCCGGGCAAGTGAACCGATTTCATCCCGGCTGGTAACCTCAACCTGACCTCGAATATCTCCTCGTGATATGCGATTCAATGCACTCTGAATCACAGCAAGCGGTTTTGTCAGGCTGGTGGAAAATAAGACTGTGCCGACAATGAAAAATCCGAAAATAAGCAGATATACACCCAGGAGGTAACTTGTTGTTTGAAGCAGCTGGTCACGATATACCGGTGATTGTATAAACGTTGGAATGGCAACGGCTCCGATCGTTTCCGACTGCTCGTCAAGCAGAGCACGATACCCGATAAGAAGCTGCTCACCGGCCAGTGTGGATGTTGTGACATATTGCCTTCTTTCGCGATTATACATTAAATCATAGACCGTGTATGGCATATTCCTTGGCATCAGATACTGCTGAAATATCTGAGGTGTTGTGGATTCCATGAGATCTGTACCATTGTAAAGAATAGCGTCCACATTGAGCGGTGATGCATACTCCGTAAGGCTGCCGGAGTTTGTGTCTGTGCCAAACAGGCTTTCATCATCCCAAAGCGATTCGCTCAGGCTGTTTAGTTTTGTAACCAGGTCATGTTCTACGTTTTTTGCATTCTGATTGCCAACCGCGTACTGAGTGGCAAAAATGAGTACGGTGAGAAAAATTATGGTAACCAATGTAAGGCCGTCGAGGAGCCGGTGGCGAAACTTACGGTTTTGACTAAACAGACTGAACCGTTTTTCACCGCTCAAAGCCAGCAGGGAAAAGATAAAAAGGCCGAAGAAGATCATTACCATCTGTAACCTGAAGTAAGAGAAAAGATGGTTGTTAAGGACAGGAATAGGCGTGCTGGCTTTCACGATAGTATTCTGGTCCACTTTTAGCAATATTTCCCGGAACTCTCCCTGAACGGTGAGGTTCGTGATAAAGGCAATGGAATCCCTCAGGGCAATTTCCTGCTCCCGTGCGGGCAGGCGGCTGTATTCGGGCTGATTGCTATAGATTCCCTCCATGGCGCTTCTGGAAATGCGTCCGTTTCTGAATTCGGCCAGATAGTAACTATCCCGCCATTCTTCTGCGGTGGCCGCGGCACGAACCGCCCGCAACGGTTTATTATAATCGGCCCGTTCACGGTAGATGGCAGCAAAAACCCATGCGATCCTTTGCTCCGGATTTTGTTCGCTGTAGATAGGAATCCATCCCCGCTTAAATGAAATATAATTTTCACCAAGGTTGGGTGGAGCATCCCAGACAATGGGACGATTGGTTTCTTTTTGCAGCTGCTCAAAATCATGGGATTCTCTCATCAGTTCCATGTTGACCAGCGACCGCCAACCGGGAATATCAAGATTTGTAGAGTAATCGCTAAAAACGTTACCGACAGTATCAAGAAGCTGTATTTCGAAGGTGTGCTGACGCCATTCGGGCCGGATGCTGTTGCGTACGATTCGCTGGAATCTGCCTGTAAGTATCTGAGACCTTACATCAACATCTTCAATGTTAAAAAAGAGCAGATTGCTTTCAATCTGCCTGAGTACATCCTCTACTATTTCCGCTGTATTGTTGGTCTCCTCGGTTATAAATTCCTGACTGTGCTGCATCAGCTCTCGGTCGGTCCGGGCACTGTTTGTAGTCCAGATAATGGCGTAAGCAGCGGTAGAGGATAGCAGTACCGCCACCATCAGTTTTCTGAACCCGGACATGTCAACGAATTGCCGGATATTTGTATGAATACTGTGAACCAGCCAAAGCAGTGTGAGGAAAATGATGGAGCTGAGTACGAAAATCCAGTTAAAAAGTGGTTCTGCAATCAGAAAAATGTCTGTCAGATAGTAGGTCAGTGCAAAACTGAATATCGCACCTGCAGAAAGAATGGCTGATTTATCCGCTTCCCAGCGGTTCAGCAGGAAACCCAATGCGATAATTATTCCGCCAATGGATGTGAACAAAACACCAGCTGAGATATAGAAAAATAGTGACGCGGTTTCAGGAATCAGTTCAAGATCGAGGAGCCTCATATTGCTCTCCAGAAGGGCAGATCGGGTGGTGAGTACGAAAAACAGGATCAGCCCGAGTGAGCCTGCTCCGTAAAGAACACTCATCAGAAAAGTGCCTGGCCGAAGCTCTCTGGAGGATCTGAGTTTCGCCGACACTGTAAAGCCATATACCTCCAAAAAAAGAAGGAGAAAAAGAATGGAGCTGAAAATGTAGTTGAGCAATACGATTCTGTCGGCTGAAAGGATGTCCGGATAGTAGCTGCTCCATATGTCAATAAGGTTGCCCTGTTTTATCAGCCACCAGGTCAGTATCAGCAAGCCCGCGCGGACAACGAACAAAATGGGACGCTGCTGTACCCTGTTCCACATAATAAACGTTATGACAGCTGCGATCAGAATTGCCAGGTGGAAAAGGCCTCTCCAGAATGTCCTCTCTTCCGCAATTTCAGCCTTATAAAGGCTGTAATTACCCTGGGAAGCGTACACTGTTCCAATCGAATCGGACTGCTGAATATACAAAGCCCGGCTTATGGAGTATTCCTCGTCCTGCGGTGTATCCAAAAAACTGAAATTGACAGGAAAGTGTCCATCGAGCCTGGGATGATTAGAGAGGCGGGTATTTTCCTGGGTGCCAAGAGGGATATTTATCGTCTGTTCGAGCAGTCGTGCAGTCAACAAATAAGCAGTACCCTCTTCAACGGATAGTGTGCGCTGACCAAAAAGATAGGTTACATTATCCCTGCGCTGGATGTTGACCCTGAGTGAACCTCCCGAATCGGGAAGAGGAAGCGGAGTAAGATTAAAGCCGCGCCAAACCACCTGATTATTATTCAGGTACAGAGACGATGCCCAAAAGTCATAATCTTCGAACTTATTAAAAATAAACCCGTAATTCTGCGGAGACACAGAAACCGTTGAGAGATCTTCATAAAGGCTGTTGGAGCGTTCAATAAACTCCTGATATTCGTCATTGAACAACGCAACGGCTTCATTGAGGCTCTCTTCCATTAGATCTTCAACCGTTGGATCTGCCTTGTAGGGCTCTCCCGAAAACTGTTCAAATATACCGTATGCCGCCAGCAGAAGCACAAGAACGGTAAGCGATACATAAAGAGGATATGCTCCCGGTTTTTTCAATGAATCAGAGTTTTTTTAAGAAGATTTAAGCCGGGCGGGCTCTCAGAAATAAAAGATAAACCTGGCACATGTATAAGGAGAATAAGCGGGGTGACAGTAATTAGTCGGCCGGATCCTTGTCTTCTATTTCCGTCACCTTGGCATCATTCCACATCCGCTCAATACCGTAGTAATTTCGTTTCTCTTCACTGAAAATGTGTACAACTACGTTTACATAATCCAGAATGATCCAGCGCCGGGCGTCAAGCCCTTCCTGTTTCCAGACGTTCTCTCCAAGGGTCTCTTTTACCTTTTCCATGACGCTGTTTGCCAAAGCCCTGATTTGAGTTTCTGAGGTTCCGTGGCAAACAACAAAATAGTCGGTGAGCGTTGTGAGCTCGCGTACATCAAGCAATACGATATCGCGCGCTTTTTTTTCAAGCAAACCATCGGTAATGGCATCGATCAGTTTCTTTGTATCCACTGAAATATGTGGTGATGAGGACGAAAACCGGCTTTTGGCCTTCTTGGTAGTTTTGGTCATAGGCATTAAGGTTCTGTTAGAGGTTTAGCGAATCGTAATCGGCACCGATTACAAGCGTTATATCGAGATAAAAGTCTGGCGACTCTTCCCTTAGAATATACTGTTCTGAAACGCCGATTGCGCGGGCTACACGCTGTGCGTTCTCCATCTGACCATTTCGTGAGATTACAAGAGTCTTCTCAACATCGAAGTGATCAAAGTTACCTGTTTCAACAACGTCAAAGCCATACTGCCTGAGCGAACCTGTATACCGCGTGGCAAGTCCCGGAACACCCGCGCCATTGAGCACCTGCATCTGTATCACAGAGCTGATCAGGGTTGGGTCTTCGGATACTCTCTCGTTTGCAATGCGGGGAAAAACAAATCGGCTTGCAAGGGCTGCGAGCAGAATCAGCAACAGCACTCCGAGGAATCCGATAGCGGAATTAAGCAGATTATTTTTTTGGCTTTCGTTCAGCTGGGTAGGAGCCATCAGTAAGGTTAATAACCGGGATAGCTTCTGTTAAAAGGTGAAAAGGGATTTCCGTATCCGTAATTACTGAATGGTGAATAGTATGGATTCTGGGAAAACTGAAGTGAAATCCGTGCATTATCAGAAAGCCGGTAATCAATTCGAGCCCTGTCTACAATTATTTGCGTATTCATGGCACTGCTGTTATTCATAAAGCTGTTGCCAAACGGAGAATGAAGTACAGAGATATCAACCTGAGCATCCAGTTTGTTGCTCACATCGAAATACATTGAGTTGGTATATGCGTTCAGATTTTGCATCTGTCCTCCAAAATTGGAAAAACTCATGCTGTATGAGTGGCTCATGGTCATATTCAGCAGATTCATCCAGCTGCCGGTTGAGCCCGGTGTGGATGTGTGTGTTATTGAGGTGCCGAAAGAATCAGCGGTATGAGGATTGAGATCCTTGCGCAACTGCGCATCGGCAGCGGAAACCGATAGGAGAAAAAATGTTGCAAGCAGCGCCAGAATTTTCATGGACGTAACAGATGTCATGGTCGATTTCATTTGGTTGATATCTACATCTTTAATAATACACAAACGGCTTGGATTAGTAAATATGTTTTAAGAAATCGGATTTTTTTCAGGAATACAGTAATACGTATGCCGGCTGATAAAACAGTGGAGTGGAAGGCGAGTGATGCCTTGTCAATGCGCATAAAAAAACCTATATTTATAAGCTTTACTTTTGGCGAAATTTATAACTCAAATCCCGACTGTTTTGAAAATGAAACTTACCGATTTCAAGTTTGAAATCGATCATTTTAATGTTCCTGACGAACCCGCCGAACCAAGAGACTCTTCCCGTTTGATGGTCCTGGACAGAGAAGATAAATCCATCAAGCACGAAAAATTTTCAGACATCCATAAGTACCTGAATAAGGGAGATGTGGTTGTTTACAACAATACCAAGGTTTTTCCTGCCAAACTAAAAGGTAAAAAAGAAAAGACGGAAGCTGACATTGAGGTGTTTCTGTTACGGGAACTCCAGCCTGAAAATATGCTATGGGACGTGTTGGTTGAGCCGGCAAGGAAAATCAGGATAGGAAATAAACTCTATTTTGGTGAAGACCTGATGGCCGAGGTCGTTGATAACACAACATCGCGCGGCCGAACAATCCGTTTTCTCTACGAAGGACCTAATCAGGATCTGTACGAACGGCTTGATGAGATCGGAGACATGCCGCTTCCTCCCTACATTGAAAGGGAGCCCAAAGATTCCGATAAAGAGAATTACCAAACCATATTTGCCAAAGAACGTGGAGCTGTTGCCGCACCCACTGCAGGGATGCATTTTACCCCGGAACTGGTAGAGAAGCTTGAGAAAAAAGGAGTCGACTTTGTGCCCGTCACCCTGCATATAGGCTGGGGTACATTCAGGCCGGTTGAGGTTGAAGATCTGACCAAGCACCGAATGGATTCTGAGAACTACTACATATCAAAAGAATCATCCGACCGTATCAACGAAGCCCTGAAGAGCAAGAAGAATAAAGTGGTGGCTTGCGGTACATCTGCGGTGCGTGTAATCGAAACAAGCGTGATGGCCAGCGGTATGTCGAAACCCGGAACAGGCTGGACGGATAAATTTATCTACCCCGATTACAACTTCAAGATAACAGAAGCGATTATCACCAATTTTCACAGGCCCGAATCCACGCTGTTAATGCTTGCGGCGGCATTTGGGGGCTTTGAATACATCAAGGAAGCCTATAAGGAGGCGGTAAAGGAGGATTACCGGTTTTTCTCATTCGGTGACGCAATGCTGATACTCTAACCGGAGAGAAACAGGGTGGGAAAAGAAACACGTCTTGCACTGATCGTCCCCGCTGCCGGTTCCGGCGAGCGGCTTGGAAAAAAAATTCCCAAACCCTATCTGACCATCAGCGGAAAAACGATACTTGAGCATACGCTCAGGAAGTTTAGTCCGCTGCCCGAGCTGGAAGAAGTTGTGGTTTCTACCTCACCTGAATACAGGGAACGCACCGAACGTATTCTGGATGAGCTCTTTCCAGATAAATCGACACGCGTAGTACAGGGAGGCGCCGAACGGCAGGACTCCATAAGAAATGCGCTGAATACACTTTCAGAGCGTGTCGGCCTGGTTGCCGTTCATGATGCCGTGAGGCCTTTTATCGAAACATCATTCATCCGGTTGTGTATTGAAGAGGCGGACAGCAGGGGAGCGGCCATTATTGCCGTTCCGGCCAAAGATACCATTAAAGTGTCGGACCCGTCGGGCTGCATTCAATCTACACCCGACAGAAAAAACCTGTGGCAGGCCCAAACCCCTCAGATTTTTAAGGTATCTGTTCTGAGAAAGGCCTATGAGGCTGCCCTTGAAGAGAACGTTTTGGGCACCGATGATGCTTCTCTTGTAGAACGAATCGGTGAGCCTGTATATCTGATTGAAGGCAACCGCGAAAATTTTAAAATCACTTACCCGCTTGATCTCAGGCTGGCTGAATGGCTGCTGGATGAGGCGGCAAGGTAGAGTTTATGGATACATTCAGAATTGGTTTCGGCTATGATGTTCATCGCTTTACAGAAGGTGAGGCCCTTCTCATGGGAGGGGTCAAGATACCTTTTCATCAAAAACTGGAAGGTCACTCTGATGCAGATGTACTGCTGCATGCGATTACGGATGGGCTTCTGGGGGCGGCCGCACTCGGTGACATCGGTTCTCATTTTCCCGATACGGATCCCGCCTACAAGGATGCCGACAGCAGAGTGCTTCTGCGCAAGAGTTATCAACTTGTGAAGGAAAAAGGCTATGAGCTGGGCAACCTGGATGCGACCATCATTGCCGAACGTCCTAAATTTCGTCCATACATCGACAGCATGCGCTCATCACTTGCCGAAAACCTGGATTGTGATGCAGATCGTGTATCCATCAAGGCTACAACAAATGAGAGAATGGGTTTCGCCGGAAGACAAGAAGGAATTGCAGTTCATGCCGTGGTGCTGATAAAACGAATCAATGAAGCCTGATGGAAGCTTACCTGGAGCAGATCGTTGACTGGATACTTACGCTCTCTCCGCTGAGTATCTACACGATTTTTTTCCTGGTAGCCTATATTGAAAATATTATTCCACCGCTCCCCGGCGATGTACTTGTTGCCTTCGGAGGGTACCTGGCAGCCGAACAGATTATAGGGTTTGTGCCTGTATTGATTATCACCACACTGGCTTCGGTAATTGGATTCATGAATATGTATCTCTTTGGAAAATATTTTGGAGACCGGATCGAAGTGCAGCGAAGACGGTTTTGGCTGATGCGATTTATCGATATAAAATATTTTGACAGGGGCAAGAGGTGGATGCACAACTGGGGACAGGGTGTAATATTGGCTAACCGATTTCTGGCCGGAACGAGGTCGGTAATTGCACTTACCGCCGGAATTACCAAAACGAAGGTATACTCTACCATGCTCAGTTCATTCATCAGTTCTCTGGTATGGAATTTTACCCTGCTGATGCTCGGCTGGATTGTTTACGAAAACTGGGCTGTGATCGGGAACTATCTTAACATTTACGGCAGGGTTATTCTGATTCTGATAGTTGTTGTTGTAGCCGCCAGAATTTTTTACAAAAAAACCAAAAGCAAAAAGAGAGATCCTAAAAAAAATCTTTCTGAGTAGTTGATTAATAGAGGAGATGTTTTTAGCTTTCAGGTCTTTCGCTGATGGGAAAATTGTGCGCTTTCGTCATTTGAACCGGTAATCAAGTTATATCCGTAAGTCGATGCACGCACTCCTGGTCAGCGATACTCTTTGACTTTATGCCAGACCTGTTTTTTTCGGAAAAATTTTTATCTAAGCCAGTGTAGCTCAGGGGTAGAGCAGCTGTTTTGTAAACAGCCGGTCGTCGGTTCAAATCCGGCCACTGGCTCATATAAAAATTTCCCGGTTAAGCGATGTGAAGTTTTGGGGGGATACCAAAGTGGCCAACTGGGGCAGACTGTAAATCTGTTGTCGTAAGACTTCGCAGGTTCGAATCCTGCTCCCCCCACCACGATTTTGCGGGCGTAGCTCAATTGGTAGAGCGTCACCCTTCCAAGGTGAATGTTGCCGGTTCGAGTCCGGTCGCCCGCTCTCTGAAAAAAGCCGATATAGCTCAGGGGTAGAGCACTTCCATGGTAAGGAAGGGGTCGTCGGTTCAATTCCGACTATCGGCTCTTCAGGTTCGAGCAGATGTTCATTTTTACTAAATAAAACTTAAATAATTCTTTGTAACCATGGCAAAAGAGACATTTCAGCGTACCAAGCCGCACGTAAACATCGGTACGATTGGTCACGTAGACCACGGCAAGACGACGTTAACGGCAGCGATTACTAATGTAATGGCGAAGACCTACGGGG
>NZ_QGGB01000012.1 GCF_003150675.1 Rhodohalobacter mucosus
GATCAATTTGTCAAAGAGCTCAATCAGGGGTTACACCCTGATTATCGCGTCAACATTTGGTCGAAGTTAACTTCGACCAAAATGTTATATGTTAACTAAAAACGTCAACCATATTCAGGCATCTACAGGTGCAGGGTGCAGTAAGCTGTTTGTGAACTGTTTTAATATCAAATTTATTAGTAGTCTATGAGATTTAATTATACTCAAGACTCAAGACTCAAGACTCAATACTCAAAAAAATGAGCCTCTCCATCAAAACCATTTCCGGGAAAGAGATTGAGCCATATCTGGAGGATCTGGCGCATCTTCGCATCGGTGTTTTTCGCGAGTTTCCCTATCTCTATGACGGTTCGATGCAGTATGAGGAAGCGTATCTGCGTACATACACAGAATCGGGAGATAGCGTGGCCGTGCTGGTTTTCGAAAAGGACACACTGGTGGGTGCCTCTACAGGCGTACCGATGAGCGATGAATCGGAAGAGTTCAGGCGTCCATTTGAACAGAACGGCTACAATACGAACGCTATATTTTATTGTGCGGAATCGGTGCTGAAGAAAGAGTATCGGGGCCGGGGTTTATACCATACTTTTTTTAGTGAACGGGAACGTCACGCACAAAAGCTGAACCAGTTTAAACTGATCAGTTTTTGTACCGTTTTACGGCCTGCCGATCACCCTCTGCGGCCCGAAAATTACACCCCCCTTGATACCGTTTGGAGAAAATTCGGCTATCAAGAACGATCCGAACTCAGAACGGAATATTCATGGAAAGATGTGGATGAAGACTCCGAATCAGTAAAGAAAATGGTGTTCTGGATGAAGCGTATCTAGGTGGGTCAGGGTTTCCCGAGTTCCCGGGACTGCGAATGGCGCAGCAGGTTCAAGGTTTCCCGAGTTCTCGGGACTGCGAATGGCGTGCAGCAGGTTCAAGGTTCAAGGTTCAAGGTTCAAGGTTCAAGGTTCAAGGTTCAAGGTTCAAGGTTCAAGGTTCAAGGTTCAAGGAAAATTTGCCAATCTTTATGTTCTATATCAAAATATATCAGTATTTTATGGTCTTATTTTTTATTGCAACCCGCAACCCATAGACATTGCGCACTGAAATAGAGATTTTCCATTCATGACTTCACAAATCCCGTTTGCATTCGATGTACCCTCGGTTTCCGATCTGACCAACCGCATCAAAACCCTTCTTGAAAACAATTTCAGGGATATACTGGTTGAAGGCGAGATCAGCAATGTATCTCAAAGCCGAAACGGGCACTACTATTTTACCGTGAAGGATGATGATGCACAGCTACCCTGCGTAATCTGGCGCGGCATGGCCCAGCGATTGAACGTGGATCTTCGTGATGGTCAGCAGGTGGTTCTGGGCGGCGACCTTCAGGTTTATCCACCTCACGGACGATACCAGATGATTGTATCGCTGGTTCAGCAGGCAGGCACGGGCAAGCTTCAGCAAAAATTTGAGCAGCTCAAGCATAAGCTGGAAGCGGAGGGGCTTTTCAGGGATGACCACAAAAAACCCCTGCCTCCCTACCCCTTCCGAATAGGAGTAATCACCTCCTCCACCGGGGCAGCATTTCAAGATATCCGGTCTACGTTTGAGCACCGATGGCCGGCTGCCACGCTCTATCTCTACCACGCAAGCGTTCAGGGACTCAATGCGGCCGGCGAACTGGTCCGGGGCCTTGATTACTTTGCTAATGAGCCTACCCCTGTTGAGCTCATTATTATCGGGCGCGGCGGGGGATCTCTCGAAGATTTATGGCCTTTCAACGAAGAACCTGTTGCCCGGGCCATTTACAACAGCCCCATTCCTGTTATCAGTGCCGTTGGCCATGAGGTAGACTACAGTATCAGTGATTTTGTGGCAGATGCACGCGCGGCCACCCCTACACAGGCGGCCGTAATTGCCGCTCCTGACATAGACGAGCTGCGCTATCAGATTGAGGACTATACAGAATTCCTTGGTACCTATATGGATCAAAAATTTTCAAGGTACAGAGAGTATATTTCAACACTTGCAAAATCGCATGCGCTGCTTGTGGTACAGGAGAAACTGCGATACCATAGAAACAGGACAGACTCTCTTGCTGAAAAATTATCAAGATCCATCGAGAGAAAAATGAATGCTGAAAAAAATCGTCTTGGGATGTTTCAGGCCGCCCTGAGTCAGAATACTCCGGAAAGAGATATCCGGACGGCCCTGGATCAAGTTGAGCGCCAGGAAGAGAGGCTACGTTCGCACATCGACCGGCTGCTTGTTCGTAAGCGGACAGCTTTGAGGGAGATGCACTCACATTTAAACGGGTTAAACCCAAATGCCCCTCTCGAAAGGGGATTTGCCAGGGTCCATCAGAATGGTGTTTGGATTCGATCCTCAAATAATTTTTCACCCCAAAAACCGACGGAAATTGAATGGGGTGACGGAAAATTGAGCCTGGGCAAAACCTGATCTGCGGAGTATCGGCATCCTTCAGGATTTATATGTGGTTATCTTCTTTATTTATTAGATTCAAGCCGTCGAGACCATCCTACAATTCTACCAGTACATGAATACACTCCTGGCCGGATATAAAGGCGAATCATATACGATTCTGAAAAATGCCCTCAAGCGACGGCAGCACACCGTTACATCCGGAGAACCGGATGAACAGTTGTTGGAGGAGCTTTCCCGCCGGAATTACCCCCTTATTATTTTAAGTGACTTTTCGGAAGAGGCCCTGCAGTTCAGCCGGAATATCCGCGCTCTCGAAAGCGGTAAGCGATACACCATTATTGCCGTGATATCGGTTGATCATCTGGATCAAATACACCGGCTGCTTGACGCAGACGTGGATCAGTATATTGTGGAGTCTCTGTTTGACGAGCAGAGGCTGGATGTAAGGCTTGCTTTCGCCGAGAAGATGGCCCGAAACAAGGAGGGTCAGTATCTCATTGAGCAGAAGTTGAAGGAGAGTGAAGCCCGGTCGCGAAGTATCCTGCGCACCACCGTGGACGCCATTATTACAATTGATGACCGGGGAACGATCCGTACCTTCAATCGTGCGGCCGAAAAGCTTTTTCAATACACGGCATCCGAAGTGATAGGTAAAAATGTTCATGTTCTCATGCCGCAGCCTTATCGCCGTGAACATGATGATTATATGGAGAACTATCACAAAACGGGTAATCGAAAGATTATCGGAATCGGACGCGACGTAACAGGAAAAAGAAAAGACGGAAGCACATTCCCGATGTACCTGGCCGTAAGCGAGGTAAATGTGAACGGACAGCGTCTCTACACGGGAATCATTCGCAATATCACTGAACAGCGAAGGCTGGAGCAGGAAGTTTTGCGTATCAGTGAGCATGAACGGCGGCGGATCGGCCAGGATCTGCACGATGGCCTCGGCCAGATGCTAACCGGAATAAGCCTGATAAACCGCAATATTGCTCATTCCCTGCATGAAGAAAACCATCCGCTGGCCGGTGAGATCGATGAGATCACAAATCTTATTAAAGAGGCGGATGAATTTGCAAGAAATCTATCGCGCGGCCTGATCCCCGTTGAATTTGAAGGAGATGGTTTTAATGCAGCGCTTGAACGACTGGTGCAAAATGCGGAAAGGCTGCTGAATATTTCGTGTACACTGACCCTGGGCAGCAACATTCATTTTGATGACAACACCAGCCTGACCCATCTTTATCGGATTGCCCAGGAAGCAACCAGTAATGCGGTAAAACACGGAAATGCCAGCGAGGTTCACATAACGCTCCGGGCCAACGACGAAAAACTTACGCTTCGTATCGACGACAACGGTACCGGATTTGCTCCGGACTGGGATGAGAAAAAAGGTCTCGGCGTTCGGATTATGATGTTCCGTGCACGCCTGATCGGTGCAAATGTGGAAATCAGTGACAGCCACCTGGGCGGGGCTTCCATACTGGTTACCCTGCTGCATGTAGGATCAACTTATTCTATTAAAGACTAACAACCATGAGCACAAACAAGCTAATATATATCGTAGATGATCATCCCCTGATGCGCAAAGGCCTGGCGATGACACTGGAAAAAGAGGTAGGATTTGAAGTTTGCGGCCAGGCGGAATCAGCTGAAACAGCCCTTACCGAGATTCTGAAACTTAAACCTGACGCAGCGGTCATCGATATCAGCCTGCCCGGAATGAACGGCATCGAACTGGTTAAAAACCTCCTCCACCAGATGCCCGAACTCAAGATATTGATTGTATCGCGGCATGATGAAGAGCTCTACGCTGAACGGGCACTCCGTGCGGGAGCAAAAGGATACCTGATGAAACTGGAAGCTGTAGAGGTGCTTGTAAGCGCTGTACACCAGATATTGAACGGAGGTATTTATCTGAGTGAAAAGATTGGCAATAAGCTGCTGATGAAGCTGGCTACCGGCAATGCTTCAAAAAGCGACAATCCTCTCGATCTGCTCAGCGACCGTGAGCTGGAGGTGTTCGAAATGACCGGAAAAGGCCTCTCTACGAAAGATATTGGGGAGAAACTGCATATTTCCGTCAAAACCGTTGAAAGCCATCGGGCCAATATCAAGGAGAAACTGCATATCGACTCCGCCAATGAACTGATGAGGCATGCTGTGAAATGGGTGGAAGAAAGCTCAAAATAATTCATAAAGAACCGTGATTCTCATCATATCATGAATCTAACCCGGTTCGTGCCCTTTATGGTACTCGCTTTACATCGCCAATTACCCGGATAATTGTTCCATTGGTTGCGATATACTTGTCCTTGTGCCGTTTTTGATCCTTTTTGTACAAAAAGAATCTGAACCGTTCTTGCAGCAGACCGGCAACGCCCAACGTTACCCACCCGTAATTTCCACTATCACGGTATTACCTGCACTTGAAATAGGTCAATAAATTGATTTTATTGTTTTTAACAATGCCAATATACCCCGATAATACTCAATTCCACCATTCCTCTGCCATGTTTCTCTAGGGGAAATCCCTACCGCCATCAGGAAACTCCCCACTCCCTGATCAGAATCTAACCGCTAACCGCGAGCCAATCTTCTGTTGATATTGACACCGTTGGCTGCAGCCGTTGCAGCCGGCTGCTATTACCAACAACCAAACAACAAAAGAATTTCTACCTAATAAACTTTATTAACTATAAATAACAGAACAATGAAAACAACATTACTCTCTTTATCCGTGCTGCTAATGGCTCTCTTTATGTTTGAGACTACCAATGCGCAGCAAACCAGAGACCTCCAATATTACAGATCTCCGGACAAAACCGGAATTAACGTTTTTGAAACAAGCAAAGAAACTGACGTTGAATTCGACGGACTCAAAGTTCGCATCGGCGGTGCTAATACATTACAATTCCAGGCTTTACAAAATGACGATGACATTCCTTTCCAGCTTGAGCCCAATTTCAATCTGGCTACGTCAAACCTGGACATTGATGTTCAGCTCGAAAGAGGACTGAGAATGCACCTCAGAACCTACCTCTCATCCAGACACCATCCTGAAGCCTGGGTGAAGGGCGGATATCTGCAGGTAGATCGGCTTGATTTTATCAGTGAAGGATTCGCGGAAAACCTGATGGATAAAGTAACCATTAAAGTGGGCCATATGGAAATCAACTATGGTGACGCTCACTTCAGAAGAAGTGATAATGGACAAGCCATATACAATCCTTTCGTAGGTAACTACCTTATGGATTCCTTTACGACAGAAGCAGGTGGTGAAGTGTACTATCAAAGCAACGGATTCCTTGCAATGATTGGAGTTACCAATGGTAAACTGAATCAATCAACAATAGCTCCCGATCCTGCACTCGATATTGGAACCAATCCCGCCTTTGTAGGTAAATTGGGATATGACAGCCAGATAAATGAAGATCTGCGTGTTCGTCTGACCGGTTCTATCTATACCAACTCTCAGGCAGAAAGATTCTACCTTTATGCAGGTGACCGTGCCGGTGGAAGATACTATAACGTAATCAGCGGATCTGATTTCAATGCTCGGGTCGTACCTGGCTTTGCACTTTCAGGACGCGCCCCCGGTGGCCCTATCGGCGGAGAGATGACAGCAATTATGATTAACCCGTTCGTTAAGTTCCAGGGCCTTGAGTTCTTTGGAATCTTTGAAAATGCCAGCGGTAAGCGTAATTCAGAAACAGACACGCGCACATTTAATCAATATGCTGCTGAAGTACTCTATCGCTTTGGAGAAAATGAAAACGTATACATCGGTGGTCGTTATAACGCGGTATCCGGCGAATTGCCAGGAGGAGAAGAGATCGACGTTACCAGATTTAACATCGGTGGTGGTTGGTTCCTGACCAACAACGTACTCACTAAGGTCGAATACGTAACACAGAATCAGGATTATTCTGGTGCAACAACCGATCTGGGCTTTAGCGGATTAGTTATTGAAGCAGTAGTTAGCTTCTAACACCAAAACCAAGAAAAAAGCACAAAGGATTGCGGGGGCCGACCTCGCAATCCTGTTTTTTAACAATCCTAAATACCGGATTCATGTATTTCAAATTGATTACAACCACACTTCTCGCATTCGTTTTCCTTACGGGATCATTACTTGCACAGAATGCATCAGATACAACAGATACCCAGGAAAGAACCCTGACCGTTCAGGGCACTCCGCAAATGAAAATTGACGGTACGTCCAATATCCGTGATTGGGATGCAGATATCACTGAGATGGATGCAACCCTGGTGCTACAGGACGGAGATGAGCTTTCACTCGAAACCCTGACACCGGAATCCTTCAAAAGCCTGGAGATAACCATACCGGTTGAACATATTGAATCGGGCTCACGCGGTCTTACAAAGAATATTCACAAGTATCTGAAAGAAGATGATTATCCGAATATCACCTTCACATTAAGTCGTATTACCGATATCGTGCGTGAAAACGGTACAGCTCTGATCACCGCTGAAGGTGTGATTACCGCTGCCGGGAAAGAGAACCCTGCTACTATGACCGTTACTGCCAGCATGAACCCTGACGGATCCATCAATTTCAGCGGAGAACAGCAGCTGCTGATGACAAGCTTTGACATTGATCCGCCTACTGCAATTTTGGGAACCGTTCGTGCCGATGACGAATTTCTTGTTCTATATGATGTGAGCTTCAATTGAACTGGATCGACGTAGGTTGAATTCCTTTGTCAATCAAGCAAAGTCGGTCGACGTTGAATATTTAACCAAACAAACATCATGAAATACCGGCTTCAATCTGTCCTGTTTTTTGCGGTTCTCTTTTTTGCCGCAGGTACTATAAACGGGTCGCTTATTGCGCAGATCGAATATGTTCCGCAGGACAGCAGCCGGCTTTGGATTGCAGGGCAATCGAACGTGAATCAGTTTGAATGTGAATCACGTGAGCATCGTGGTGAAGCCATCATCTTTCAAACCACAACAATCACCGGGGATACGGTAACTGTGGATGAAGACGCCACGAAAATCATGCTCGAAATAGATGTTGAGGGCATTGAGTGCGGACGCAACAGAATGAACCGTGATCTTCGCAATGCGCTCAAAGCGGATGACTATCCGAATATCACCTTCGTGTTTAATGAAATTGTAAGCATTAGTGAAAACGGGCATTCAAATTCCGTTGAGCTGGAGGTGAACGGGTTACTGACGATAGCGGGTGTAACCAGGGAGGTGAATGTGCATCTCACCGGATATACACTCGATGATAACAGAGTCCGGGCCGAAGGCAGCAAGGAGATTCTTATGACAGATTTCGGAGTTGAACCGCCTACGGCGATGTTGGGACTGGTAAAAGCTGACAATGAATTAACCGTGCATTTTGATCTTATCGCCGCAAGAAAAGCTGATTGAAAAGTAAACCGGAATGAGACGATTAAAAAAATGGATTGATGAAATCCGTGCCGAGAATAAAGAATACGCAGCAGCCAACTGGATGTGCCGTTACTCGGGCGACACTGCTGAATTTATTGTACACCCGCATGTGGTTTACAATTCAGGCCGCTTCAAGCATACCGTAATCCGAATCGGCATGATTCTTACGCGGCTTTCAAAAAAAATGGAAGAAACTGGATACGTTTTTCACGTTCAAACTTTCCCCTCTCTTGAAGATCTGAAAATTGTGGCTTCCATCAGGCTGAACGTAAATCTCTCTCAGGGAAATAATAACAGCAGCCACTTAAAAAAGCCGTCCGCTGCGGAGGAGAAAAAAGCACCTTCCGCAGCTGAACTTCTGAACAGAAGGGCACGTCACCACAGGTTGGATGTTACCCCGATTGGCAACGAAAAGAAGCTCCCCGAACTCGATTCTTCATCACACAACAACAGCAAATGGTACCTGATTGGGAGCAGCAATGATAACCCCTTTACATGGCTGCATGTGGGTTTCTTTGCTCAAGAAATTTTCCTTTCATCCGGCTTTTCCGACCCCGGAGAATCTCCACTTATTATCAGCGGACCTGAGCTGAATGAAATACGTGAAGAACTGGAGATCGATGAACCGCCGACATTCTTCCACGCCTGTATTGCCATCATCGCGGCCCTGCCTGAACCCAACGGAAACAGGTAACCGGGCCTTTCTAAGCAGGTTACTGTGATTTACAAGGGGTCATCTTTCCTTTCGAAGCATCTTTACAGTTCGGCAGATGCTCATTTCGTTTGTCATCCGGATTCAATAACCGAATCGATCTCCATCTGTCCAAGCAATGTTTTGTGAACCGGACATTTTTTGGAAATTTCCAGGAGCCTGTTTAACTGATCCTGATCCAGATCTCCCTTTATCGTAATCTCTTTCTCAATCTTGTCGATTTTAGCCTTGGGATCCTTACAGTCGGTACAGTCTTCCGCATGATCCTTAAAGTGCCTTAACTCCACATACATATCCTCAACCGGCCATCCTTTCCGATCGGCATACATCTTGAGTGTAATTACCGTACATGAACCGAGCGACATCAACAGATAGTCGTACGGATCCGGCCCTTCATCGCCACCCCCTTTTGATTCCGGCTCATCAGACAAAAGCTCATGATTTCCCGCAGTAAGAGTGGTTTTATAGTTTTCCCTGCCTATGTGAACATGTACAATCTTTTTTTTATGATTTTCTGCCATTGAAATCTTTTTAATGGATTGGTTTTACTTGATTCTCCGTATCGAATGAAAAAGCTATAAAAATCTACCCTAAATCTGAAGGTTCGGCAGAATAGAATAAACTGCAACCCATAGCGGCAGCTGCAGCATCAGACTAAACCATACAGACCCGATTTTTTACTGCCTCACAAACCAATGTATCGGCGAGCAGATAACAGTTTACTAACAATTGTTTCATCCAGACCTAATATTACAGGAATAATGTGATAACAGTTTGTGCTTTTCTTCTTATAAATAAATCATCTGCACATGAATAAACGACCTCTCGATATTGCGGTAATATCCGATGTACATCTTGGCACGGTCGGCTGCCATGCACTCGAACTGCTTCAATACCTGAATTCCATTGATCCAAAAATGATCATCCTTAACGGTGACTTTGTGGATATCTGGAACTTCCGAAAGTACTACTGGCCCGAATCGCATATGATGGTTCTGCGAACCCTTCTCACGATGATGACAAACGGCACCGACATCTATTATCTCACGGGTAATCATGACGAAGTACTCCGGAAAGTTTCCAGTCTGCAGCTGGGCCCCTTTTTCATCAGGGATAAACTCATCCTGGAACTAAAGGGAGAAAAAGTCTGGATTTTTCATGGCGACATATTTGATATCACCATGAAGCAGAGTAAGTGGATTGCCAAAGCGGGAAGCCATGGATACGACCTGCTCATTCTGCTCAACCGTTTCATCAACAAAATTTCTGAACAAATGGGCCGCGGAAAGCTCTCCCTGTCGAAAAAGATTAAAGACAGCGTAAAAAAAGCAGTTCGTTTTATTGATGATTTTGAAACCACCGCGATTGATTTGGCGATAGACCAGGGCTATGATTACGTAATATGCGGCCATATTCATCAGCCAAAGATACGGGGTTATGAAAATGAAAACGGGTCCGTGATCTACATGAACTCGGGCGACTGGATAGAAAACCTGACCGCACTCGAATATGACGGAGATGAGTGGAATCTCTATAAATACAACGAAGAGGAGTTTCTCGGCCAGCAGCGCATTGAAAAGTGGCTGGAGCGAAAACGTGACAGCAGAAGCAAGGAGGTGATTATAGGATGATGAAGATACTCTATGGCATTCAGGGCACCGGCCACGGACATATCAGCCGGGCGCGGGAAATTGTGCCACTGCTGGCAGAGAAGGCAGAGCTGGACATCTTAATCAGCGGCACCAACTGCAAAATGACCCTGGATGGGAAAACGGCAATCCGAAAGCAGGGTATCAGCCTCGCCTATAATTCAAAAGGTAGTGTCTCATATCTGAAGACCGCTTTGGGTATTCAGCCCATTCGTTTTTTGCAGGATATCTGGTCGACCGACCCATCACATTATGATCTGGTCATATCCGACTATGAGCCTGTCACTGCGTGGGCATCGCGAACCTGCGGCACACCCTCGATTGCGCTGAGCCATCAGGCTTCATTTCTGTCTGAAAAAAGTCCCAGGCCTTCAAAAAAGTCCGTTTTGGCTGAACAAATATTGAAGAATTTTGCTCCCTGTGACATTCCGATCGGATTTCATTTCAGAAGATACGACTCGTTTATTTTACCACCCGTAATTCGAAGCGAAGTGAAGGAACTGCAGCCTGAAGAGGGAGATCATATTACCGTTTATCTTCCTGCATTCGACCCGGATGAACTTACCGGAATACTTGGCAAAATACGGGAAACCAAATGGCACCTGTTTTCACCCGCTTGTGATAAGCCGTATCAAAACGGAATCGTAAACGTTTTTCCGGTTGGCAATAAACCCTTTCTTGAAAGCCTTGGGAAAAGCCGCGGTGTGATAACAAGCGCCGGTTTTGAAACCTGTGCGGAAGCCATGTACCTGGAAAAGAAGCTGTTTGTAATCCCAATCAGGAATCAGTACGAACAGCTCTGCAATGCTGCATCATTGAAAGAGATGGGTGTAACGGTGGCCGACACTTCTGATAGCGGATTTGTGAGTACGCTGCGGAATTGGCTCCGATCGGCAACATCAGTAGCACTGCCCGAAGCGGCAGATATTCCCGACCTGCGCAATACTCTCTTCGGTTTCGCAGACGCGCCGCCTGTTTCCGGACAGCAGGTCAGATTGGATTCAGTGGCTGCGGATGCAATCTGACCCGGAGCCCTTCGCCCCGGGTGAGAGAGCCGCAAATAGCTAGTACCTCGGGAATTTGATCACAAACGCATCCACATAGTCTGACTGTATTCCGCTCAATAGAGTTCTTGCCTGTGACGCATTTCCAAACGGACCAATCAGAACTCGTCTGAATTGCTTGTACTCGTGGATAAAAACACTATTTGAGGGATTTACGATAACACCTTCCAGAGTGGCAACCACTTCGTGCCACTTCTCCTCCGCTACCGTGTCATTCGGGAAGGAGCCGATCTGTATGTAGGTGCCGTCGGGCGGAGATGCTGCTCTGCGAATCTTTGTTTTTGCCGGTGCAGGCGATATGGCCGCAGCCGCAAGCCGCTGGCGCTCCTGCTCTAATCTGGCCTGTTCCGCAGCCATAGCTTTTGCCTGCAATCTGGCCTCTTTCATGCTTCGGGCAAATTCAAGTGATTTCAGAACAAATTCCGGGTGACGAGCAGCCGGACTCTCCATGAACGTTCCAAATTCGGTTAGCCAGGCCATGTCGGCTGGCTCAGATGAAGATGATTCCATTTCGGATTCCGCCTTTTCATTGACGTCGGCAATGCCAGTTTCAGGTGACGGTGTTGCAACGGAAGCCGGTAATGGCAGCATTGACGAGCGGCTTGCACGAGAGGATGGGGCACCGGACCAGGACGCCAGTTTTGTGCCTTTTCTGCCAAAGTTGAATCTCAACCCAACTTTCACCGCCGCAAATTTATCGGAACTGGCACTGCCTGAGAACCCGTCCAGAAGATTGCTTCCCGCCAGATTATAGTCGTACTGAACAAATAGATCTGCGCCGTTAAACAGGTAAAAGAGTGCACCGGCACTGCTGCTCAATACCAGCGACATATCCTCGCTATCCAGTCCATCGGCAGACAGCCGGCTCCTCATCAGACCCATTCCAATTGCAAAATAGGGGTTTACATACCTGCTTCCGGCCCAATTGAGGTCCAGGAGCCCGTTCAGGTGGGATACACCCCGAAACGTGGCGTATAGATAATCTGTAGTAAATGCAGGATCATCCACAAACTGGTTTTCAAAACTGCCCGTATTAAACGCCGCCTCAAAAGACCATGCGGGATTGAAAGCGTACTGAATTGCGGCTCCGTAAACTGATTTCTGATTGGACTCAACATCAAATTGCCCCATCAGCGGCCCCAGTGTACCACCGCCTGATGATGCAAAAGTATATCCGCCATTCAGCTTAATACTGAAATTCCGGACCGGACTCTCGGTCATCTGGGCATTTGCAGAATGGGTAACGCCCATGAGCAGATATGAAAAGAGCAGGGAAACAGTGATAAGGAACAGGGAAGGTTGGATCTTCTTACACATGATAAACATTGCCTTAGGTTACATACTGGAGCTGTCAGGCCTGCTTAATGGCCTGGTGATTTTCTCACTGACCCCATCAAAGGATCAGCAGATTGAGACGTATGCCTAAAGATTATCCGGAACCCACTCTGTTACAGAATAAAAATCGGTATTCAGAGTCGGTCCTGAATGGTTTTTACCAGTTTATCGGGTTCATCAGTTCCTATTCGCGTCGTTTTTCCATCTTTTCTCAAAATTTCGACATTTTGAAGGCCGGAAACATTGTACAGCATCCCTTTCCATGGATTCCAGCGGATGCCAATGCCTTCAAGAGGATGCGAGTGCCCTTTGCTTACATTTTTCACTTCACTCAGTTTAATCCGGTACTTCCATAAACCGGGCCCGAAATACCATACAATCTCATCCTCATTCACTTTAACGGTAAGTGACGAAAATATGATTGTTGCCACGCTCATGAGCACAATTGTGAGCTGAATAATTACTTTTTCAGCTTCACCAAACACTCCATTCAGGTACACCGCAATCAAAAAGATGATTGCCGGAATCATCAGTGAAAGAATAAAATACCCGGTTTGTGTGTGGCGATATCCCAATTGTGGTGATTACTTATATATCAGATATGGTTCGCGTTGTCTCAGAAAAGGTTCGATTTCAAAATCAAGCGTAACCGGGTCCAGTTCTCCAGTCAAAATACGGTCGATCTTGCGCGTGCCGGCCAGCCTGTACAAAAACGGGTTTACTTCGGCATCCGGCGTTGCTTCCATGAGGGTTGCAAAGATCTTTAAACCTGTCCGCACCGGATCAAACTGATAGGAGTGCAGCTCCACATATAAACCCCTGCACTGTTCGCCTTCATGTTTAGGGTTTGATGCAACACCCGGTATGGATTGCGGCGTGAAGCTGTGCGGTAAGAGATGAACCCCGTTTAATAACGAAAGCTCATCCCAGTCCATATCGTCAAGGTCCGTTTGCGGACTCCCAAGCGTTAGAAAAGGATTGTCGGTACCGCGTCCTTCCGAAAGTGTGGTTCCTTCAAAGAATACCGCCCCCGGATAAAAAAAAGCGTTGTCAAAAGCCGGCAGGTTGGGTGAAGGCGGGATCCATTCCAGTCCGGTATCAGGCCACTTCATAAGCCGCTTCCACCCCTCCATTTTAATAACCCGAAGCTCCGGTTTCCGCTCTGAATCCATCCAGCCTTCGCCGGCGATCATCATGGCCATTTCTCCGATGGTAAGTCCGTGCGCAACCGGTATGGGATAGGGCCCTACAAACGATTCAAATTCCTCTTCCAGAGTCCATCCGCTCACATAATTGCCACCGAGCGGATTGGGCCTGTCGAGCACCCATATGTCAACCTCATTGTCTGCAGCCGCTTCCATCACCAGGCCTAGAGTTGCAATATAGGTGTAGAAACGTGCCCCTACATCCTGTATATCAAACAGCAGCAGGTCGATGCCTGACAACATCTCAGAGTTTGGCTTTCGGGTGGTGCCATACAGTGAATAGACAGGCAGGCCCGTCGCCGTGTCGATGTTATCCTCAATGAGATCACCCGCTCCCGCTTCACCCCTGAAACCGTGTTCAGGTGCAAAAAGGGCCCTGACATTCACACCATGTGAGAGCAGCGTATCGAGCATATGGGTATCGCCGATCCTGGACGTGGGATTCATGACCAGTCCGACACTGAGCCCTTCCAGCTCGTCAAGGTAGTTATCCAGCAGAACTTCAGAGCCTGTCTTAACCCTGTTATCCAAAAGGGAGATCGCTGATGGGCGGTCGCATGAATGAAGAAGCATGGATGCTGCAACCAGGAGCATCAGAATGATTAAACGGTACCGATAGAATATCCTATTCATCATGATTTTGTAAATATACAGAAATAAAAAAAGGCGAAGATAACTCTCCGCCTTTGATTGATGTGCTTCAAATCGAACCGGGTCTGTACTATGCCTTATTGGCAACAACTTCAGACTCTGAAAAGAAATAAGCGGACTCAATTTTGCCGTTCTCAACCGAATCGGATCCATGTACGATGTTTTCTCCAACGCTGTCGGCGAAATCGGCACGGATTGTACCTTCATCTGCTTCTGCGGGATTGGTGGCACCAATCAGTGTACGGAAATCGGCTACAGCGTTCTCTTTTTCAAGAACCATGGGTACGCATGGCCCGCTGCTCATAAATTCAACAAGTTCACCAAAAAAAGGTCTTTCCCGGTGAACTGCGTAAAACCCGCCGGCTGTGTCGCTCGTTAAACGGACCATCTTCATAGCCACAATTTTGAATCCTGCTTCCTGAATCCTGCGGGTTACTTCACCGATCAGGTTCTTTTTAACACAGTCGGGTTTCAGAATAGTTAGTGTACGTTCTGCTGCCATTCTATAAATTAATTTTTTGTAACAATTGCTGGTTTGAATTCTCTTATAAAAACAGCCGTCAAGATACGGTTTCAGGGGTACAAACACGAACTAACGCTTAAGAAAACTTCGAATCAGACCATCATGAGCGACCGTGCTTTTTCTTTTGAGTGGGTAATCAATTCCGGGCTGGATGCCGGAAAATTGTGGAATATCATTTCGGACACGAATTACCTTTTCAAAGCAATTGGCCACATTTCCGTAAAAGAAAACAGCTTATCGAAACACCAGAACAGCACCGGTTCGTCACGATATGTTACCTACGACCAGCTACACAGACCCGAAGTATGGAGTGAGGAGATCTGCGAATGGGAAGCCCCGTTCTTTCTGACTCTGAAGAGAAGCTATGTTCGAGGTTACCTCAAAGAGCTTACCTGTTCAGCCCGGGTATCTGAAAGCATTACGGGTTCGCGGGTCACATTCTCCTTTTCCGGGTCATCAAGAGGCCTTGTTGGATACATTCTGACCCGCGCAGAGCTTATCTGGGGTATGAAGCGGCGTCTTAAGAAGATGATATCAGGATATGAACGCGCCATCAGGGAAGAGCGATTCATGCGCGAGTCGGAGCCGCTCGGTTTTATTCCGAAAAAGTTTCAGAGAAAGGAGTTTACCCGGAAGCTCTCGGAAGCATCAGAATTACCCGCTCTTTCCGGAAAACTGATCTCCTTGCTGATACAAGCCGATGAACAACTCATAACCGGGCTCTCACCGGTTAAGCTGGCCCGACTGTGGAAAGAGCCTGTTCACAAAATCGTGGATCTGCTTATTCACGCCGCCGGCCTTGGCATTCTTAATTTCAACTGGGAGGTGTGTTGCCCGGAGTGCTCAGGTCCTGTACAAGAAGCTATCACACTTAAAGAGGTCACGGAACCGGTATACTGTAAAGATTGTGGTACCGGCGTTCATGTCGACTTCCACAGCACACTACATCTCACCTTCAGTCCGGCCCCCACTTTCCGGCGTGTATCCGGCAAGAAGTATCATCTGAACAGCCCGGCAGACCGGCCGCTCGTTAAACTCCGCACCGTTTTGCAACCCGGTGAAAAGCGGTTTGTTCGGATCAATCTTGATGAAGGAAACTATCGGATTACCTCGAACGGTACAAAAGGTGCGGTAAACGTTACCGTTCAGAAAGACGGCGCCCCCCATGCATCCATAGTGTTTTCGAACTGGGACCTGGAAGATCAGCGGCTAACGCTCATTAGTGAACCGTACCTGATACTCCGAAACAAGACGGAAGAGCCGATCACGGTGATCTGTGAGGATGTTCATCCCGACAATTATTATGTGGCTGCCAGTGAGGTATGTTCACTGCCTCAGTTTCGCCATCTTTTCCCTGCAGAGCTGATTCGGGATAAGGAGAGCATTTCCGCCAATAATCTTACGGTTCTCTTTACCGATCTGTTCAACTCCACCGACCTGTACAGCGCCAATGGTGATCAATCGGCTGTGAGTCTGGTTATGAACCACTTTGATGTTCTACAGCAGGTTATTTCAGAGGAGCGCGGATCGATTGTGAAAACCATTGGTGACTCCGTGATGGCTGTATTTCCACGCCCTATTTATGCATTGCGGGCATTTAACCGGGCACAGGACATTTTCAGCCACAGCGACAGTACAAATAGCTCCATTCACCTTAAGGGCGGTGTACACAGCGGCAACTGTGTGGCCGTTACATTGAACGACCGCATCGATTATTTTGGCAATACGGTAAATATTGCCTCAAGGCTGGTGGATCACGCACGCGGTGACGAGATTGTAATTTCAGATGAGGTATATACCTGTCCGGATCTGAGAAGCTTTCTGATGACCAAACGGCGGAATGTAAGGATCCATCATTTTGATGCTGAATTGAAAGGATTTGATGAGCAAACGTTTGAAGCCAAGCGCATATCCCTGAAGAACTTTTTGTTCAGCTGACATCGAACCTGGCCGCCCGGTCACACCGCTCGTTGTCAATGACATACTAGTCATACTCACGAGCAGCTTTCCTGTACGTATTTTGTTCACAAATACATTACGTCAAAGACCATCATCTCTGCCTGCTGTATCTAAAAGGGCTTTTATCTGCAGAATTCACGCCGATCTTTTCTCAAATTATAGCCATATTGTTCAGGTAACCGTAAACCGGAGTAGAGACGTCAACCACTATGATGCAATCCCCAAAACCTCACCCAAGTATCGCTTCGAAAACCGTATTGATGGGCGAAAAGAAGCGAATCGGGCTTGTAGCCCATGATTATCGAAAAATTGATCTGATCGATTGGGCCGACTATAACCGCGACATTCTGATGCAGCATGATCTGTATGGAACCGGAACCACCGGCGGGCTGATAGCCGAGAAGCTGCAGCTGCCTGTTCATCGATTTATGAGCGGTCCGCTCGGCGGCGACCTGCAGATCGGTGCGGCTATTGCGGAAACCCGTCTTGATATTCTGATTTTCTTCTGGGATCCTCTCCAGGCGCAGCCGCACGACGTGGATGTGAAAGCCCTGCTGCGAATCGCCATCGTCTATAACATTCCACTAGCCTGTAACCGATCGAGCGCTGATTTTCTCATCACATCCGAACTGATGGGCGAAAATTACGAGCGATACCTGGTCGACTATGGAGACAGACTGAAAAGCCTCAGCAAGGAAGAGTAAAGTTGCGCCGGAAAATCCGGGGTGCATCAGAGCGCGTAAGTAAATACCTGTTCAATGCAAACACTTGCTTCAGACTGCAGGCATCAGCCACAGGTATCAGTTATCAGGCTGCCGTGATTAATGACAGTGCTGGTGGGCATCCGACCATACCGTGCCCTCCGGACACTGGGTTCCGCCCGAACCGCCGGTTATTGCGATTCCCACAAATACGAGCCCAAGAATGACTGCTGCCACAATGGCAATCATGCCCAGTTTGGACGAGCTGCCTGACTGATCTTTCTCAAAACAGCAATTCTTGTATTTTTTGCCGCTTCCGCAGTGGCAGGGTTCATTTCGTGCAGGTTTATGCGCCATGATAAGTTCGCTTTAAGTTCACAATAAAAGAGTATACCGATTTATTTGAAATTTGGATAGTCTGAACTATTCTGCTGTGTGATAACCGTAGAAGCAATTATGATGTGTTAGCATGGCGTTTCCAAAAACTATTTCATTTTCAGGAACCTGATGCCCGCCTGCTTTTTCCTTACCTTAGGGCAAGACTTCATAAAATTCCTGCAAAAAAGATCTGAAAAGCAGTTATGAATCAACTTGGCCGCGAAAAATCCCCTTATCTTCTGCAGCATGCCGATAATCCTGTAGAGTGGTATCCATGGGGGGAAGAGGCCTTCGAAAAGGCGCGCAATGAGGATAAGCCTGTATTTCTGTCTATCGGTTACGCCACCTGCCACTGGTGCCACGTGATGGCACATGAGAGTTTTGAGGATGATGGTGTCGCAGAACTGATGAACCGGACATTTGTGAATATCAAGGTGGATCGGGAGGAGCGGCCCGATATCGACAACACCTACATGACGGTCTGCCAGATGATTACCGGTCAGGGCGGGTGGCCGCTTACCATCATTATGACGCCGGAAAAGGAGCCTTTTTATGCCGCCACCTATCTGCCCAGGCATTCCCATCCCAACCGTATCGGTATGTACGACCTGGTTCCTGCCATTAATAAAGCATGGAAAGAGGACCGTGACCGTATTCTGGAATCTGTGGATCGAATCAAAAAGGGATTCAGCCGCAGCCTTGAGCTGGGCCGCTCAGGGGGTTCCCTCACGGAAAAGATTGAACAAGAAGCATTTGATTCACTGAAACAACGATATGACCGGGTTCACGGAGGATTCGGGGGTTCGCCCAAATTCCCCTCCCCTCACAACCTTACCTTCCTGATTGATTACAGCCGGCTCACCGGTAATGATGAGGCGTCTGAGATGGCGGCCCATACCCTGGAACAGATGAGGCTGGGCGGAATCTGGGATCATGTCGGCGGCGGTTTTCACCGCTATTCAACGGATGAGGAGTGGCTTCTCCCCCACTTCGAAAAAATGCTCTATGACCAGGCGCTCATGCTTAGGTCATATGCAGAAGCTTTTAAGCTGACCCATAAGAACCTTTTCCAGAAAACGTCTGAAGAGATTGTGCAATATCTGGACGAATGCCTCACCTCGCCCGGGGGTGGTTTTTATTCCGCCGAGGATGCAGACAGCGAGGGTGAAGAAGGCACATTTTACGTGTGGAGGAAGGGCGAAATCGAGGACATTCTGGACCCCAAAGATGCCGCGATTTTCTGTGATCTCTATGGAGTTCAGGATGACGGCAACTATTATGACGAAGCCACACGGCAGAAAACCGGCTCCAATATTCCGCACCTCTCCGGTCCGATACCCCGGGAGCTTGAAGAGCAGGTGAGCGGGATGCTGAGAAAGCTTCATGAGCATCGAAGGAACAGAGAGCGGCCGCTGCTCGACGATAAAATCCTCACAGACTGGAACGGACTGATGATCGGGTCGATGGCCCGTGCAGGCATACTTCTGGAAAATCCTTCATTCATTGAGCGTGCAGAAAACGCCTGTACCTTTGTGATTCATCAACTAACGGACGAAAATGGCAGTCTGCTTCACCGCTACCGAAACGGCGATGCGGGAATAACAGGGATGGCCGATGATTATGCTTTTTTTATACACGGGTTGATCGAGCTTTATCAGGCAACCTTCAACCCTGATTACCTGGAGCGTGCCGTTCGGCTGCAGAAAGAGTTTACGCGCGATTTTTACGATGACAAACACGGCGGGTTCTTCTTCACACACGCTGGGGCTGAAAAACTGCTGGGGCGCCAGAAAGAGATCTACGACGGAGCCATACCCTCCTCCAATTCGATGGCTGTCATGAACGGCTACATCCTCTCACGCCTGACTGGAAACATGGACTTTGAAAGGCAGGCTTCTGCTACCCTGAACGCATTCTCGGAACAAATGTCGGATGCTCCAGCCGGCTATGCGCACGCAATCCATGCACACATGCTGATGGGCCATGACAGCCGTGAAATTGTGATCTGCACAGAAGAGAGGGGTGAGATCAGTGATCGGTTGATTCAGATCTGCCGCGAATATTCAGGGCCGGGAAGCACCATACTGCTCAAAACGAAGCAGACACAAAATATTCTCAACCGGGTTGCACCCTACACGAAACCTTATCCCGTGAAGAGAGAGATTGCCGTGTATGTATGCAGCGGTTTTGCCTGTAAAGCCCCTATACACACACCCGAACAACTGATTGAGATTTTATCCGGTTAGCATGATTAACCTTCCCAAATAAATTTTATTTTCATGAATATTACTTGTTGTCGCAATCAACATTCTATCATCCAAACAGACACCAGTTACCAGACATGAGCAAAAAAGAAAACGGTTCCATTACCTATTCAGTAACTAACAAGATCGGAACCATTGAGTTCTACCATCCTAAAGGAAATTCGCTGCCAGGCGTACTGCTTCGGAAATTGGCTGATACGGTTCAGGAGGCCGGTAAAGACGGTAACGCAAACGTGATTGTTCTGCGAAGCAAGGGCGATGGAGCCTTTTGTGCCGGGGCCTCTTTCGATGAACTCCTTGCGGTTACCAACATGGATGAAGGCAAGGAGTTTTTTATGGGATTTGCCCAGGTACTGAATGCCATGCGTACATGCCCGAAACCTATTATCGCACGAATACACGGAAAAACGGTGGGCGGCGGAATCGGAATAGCTGCAGCCTCCGATTTCACTTTTGCCCACACTGATGCCTCCATCAAATTAAGCGAACTGGCGCTGGGTATCGGTCCATTTGTGGTGGGGCCTGCCGTAGGCCGAAAAATCGGGGTTTCCGCGTTTTCCACACTCGCTTTTGATGCACGCACATGGTACACGTCCGAATGGGCACGTCAAAAAGGGCTCTATAATAAACTGCTTGCCACCATCGACGATCTTGATGATGCAGTTGATAAGCTGGCCCGTGAACTGGCAGGCAGCAATCCGGAAGCCATGCGGGAGCTCAAGGAGATCACCTGGCAGGGTACCGGCCACTGGGATGCTACCCTGGAGCAGCGTGCAGAGATCAGCGGACGGCTTGTTCTCTCCGACTTTACGCGCGAATTTATCAAGGAGTTTAAGAAGAAGTGAATTAGGAGTTAGGAGTGCCTGGAGTACTTGGAGTATTGAGTAGTGAGTAGTGAGTATTTAGATACAAGTAACAGGATCGTTTGACGTTTCACGTCTGACGTCTCACTTCTCATCCACCAGGGCGGGATTCTCGGTCATTTCGTCCTTGGGTTCTTTTACGAGGAACCAGGCCAGGGCTGAAAAACCAACAGTTACGCTGCAGATGATCAGAAGCACGGTTTTATTTGGTGCTGCATTCATGATGTCGCCGACTGCAAAGCTGGAAACCAGCTGCGGCAGCACAACCGAGAGGTTGAAAAGCCCCATGTAGAGCCCCATCTGGTTCTGGGCAATTTTTTGCGACATAATCGCAAACGGAAGGCTGATGATGGACGCCCAGCCCACACCGACGACAATCATCAGGATGTAAAGGGTCCACGGTGAGTTGCCCAGCGCCCACATCGCGGCGTACCCGATTGCCATAATAACCAATGACGATGCGTGAGTCTTCACCCTGCCGAACCGGTTGGCCAGCGGTTCAAGCGCCAGCACCGGGATGATGGCCGCAACCAGGTTCAGCGAGAAGAAGCTCCAGTTCACCACGCTTCCTACCTGATCCGCAATCAGGTCGGGCATCTGGTAACTCACAAAGGCAAAAAAGTAGATAAACATGCTCTGAACGCCTATCCAGGAAAAAGAGTGAGCCGCCAAAACCTTCTGAAAGCCAATCTTCCCTGCTTCCTCTTTTGACTTCCCTTCTTCAGATTTCAGCAGGGCCTGTAGAATCAGAATGACGGACAGCCCCAGAGCAAACAGTTCAAAATAGTAGCCGGGTATTTCAAAACCGCTCAGCCGTTTGATGATGGCGTAGATGCCATAAAGCAGAAACCCCCAGAGTGGCCGGATGCTGATCAGGATCTGTTTGAGCGATGCATCATTCACGCTGCCGGGCAGTGAGGATTCATCGGAATTCTGCTCTTCCATCGCAATCGCATCTTCATCCTCTCCATAGCGGCCAAGGTACTTTGGCTCTTTGATGAAAAAGGGCGGAATCACCGAAAAGAAGAAGACGAGCACCACGCCAAAATAGATCAGCTCAATGTTCCCGAATACCGCGCCTATGAAATAGGAAAGCACGCCGAACGTCCCGGATACCGTCTGCATCCAGGTGTACCCTTTGGTTCGCGCCCTTCCCTCAGGCGTAACATCCGCAATAATGGAGCGGGTAGGGTTGAATGAGACGTTGATCGAAAGGTCTAGGATCATGGAAATGAGCACCGCAAGACCCAGCACCGCTTCCAGCCCCAGGCCCGCCTGAATCACCCCGATGTTTGGAAGCGCCAGGAGCATGAGGGACGCCAGGGTACCGCCGATCACGATAAAAACACGGCGCCGGCCGTTCCAGACCCAGACGTTGTCGCTGATGATCCCGATAATCACCTGACCCACGATACCCGCAATCGGACCGGTAGCCCAAACCAGGCCTATATCAGAGATATCCAATCCGTACTGATAGGTCAGCAGCCAGCTCAGGGCGGCAATCTGCACGGACAGGGCAAACCCCATCGCCGTAGCGGGCAGTGCCAGCAGCGCATAAAACGTGTTTGAAAGCTTTTTCTGGATATCAAGCATGGTTCAATCCCCTCAGTGATTGGTCAGTCAGTTTTCAGAATGCAGAACAATAGGCAAAGAGTAGTAAAAAATACAGTGGATTTATAATGGTGCAGGATGCAGTCTACTACGCTATCTACTACGCTAAAGCTTCGCAGATCAGGAAAGCTTCCTAGACCAGGGGGTTCAGGGTTCAGGGTTCAGGGTTCAGGGTTCAGGGTTCAGGGTTCAGGGTTCAGGGTTCAGGGTTCAGGGTTCAGGGTTCAGGGTTCAGGGTTCAGGGTTCAGGGTTCAGGGTTCAGGGTTCAGTTATGAAATTGTGTTTTTACAATTGTCCTTTCAAAATTAAATTCGAAATGGATTGAGGCATTTTTCTAAAGAAATGCGCATATGTTACAAAAGATGCAGCACTCTCTTTGTTGACGTCTCAGCAACAGATTTCAAAGGAATTCTCACATTATTTTCAACACTGTAAAACATGCCGGGAGGCCTTTTATGAAAAAATGGTTCACTCTATTCATCGCACTTATCACCACGCTTGCCTTTGCGTCGGAGGCTCAGTCACAAATCCTCAAGCGGTTAAAAGACAGGGTTCAGCAAAAGGTGGAAGACAAGGTTGAACAGAAAGTAAATCGCGAAATTGATCAGGCTGCGGAGGAGATGGTTGAAAAATCCTGGAACTCCATTTTTGGAGAAGGTTTCAGTGCGGGAGACAGCAGCAGCGGCTTTTCCTTTCCGATGAACAGCAATGTAAACACGGAGGAGTCGTACAGGTTTGATGTGGTAACGACCATGGAAATTGAAAACACAGACCCAAATGGCGACCGTCAGCCGCCCGTCACCATGTATATGCACTTTAATGAAAACGAGAACTACAGCGGTACACGTTTTCGCGGTGAAGAGATGGATCAGCAGGAGGGCGATGTGTTTATGATCTACGATGTGAAAAACGAAGCACTGGTGATGCTGATGGAGAGTGAGGACGAAAAATATGCCCTGGCCTACAATTGGGGCGCCGCAAATGAATTTGCTGAAGAGTTGGAGGCGGCGGCCATGGATGGAGGCAGTGACTATGAAACAGATGGAGATGCTGAGTATGAACAAGAGGACGAATGGCCCGGCTATGAAAAAATAGGGACGAGAACCATTGCGGGAAGCGTCTGCGAGGGGTATCGATCCGAGTCAGACTATGAGCGAACGGAGATATGGGTTTCACAGGATCATGACGCCGGCCTACAGCGAATGTTCCGGGCAAACAGCGGCACCAAGCATCTGAAAGGGAAGGTGCCGGATGACTACCCCATGGGCATGATCATGGAGATGACGCACGAAAACCTGGAGACCGGCGAAACCACCGTTATGCGGGTAACCGATGTAGCGCGCAATGCAAATGTAACACTTTCGATGAGCGACTATCCCATGCTCAGTTTTGGCGATATGATGAATCAGCAGTAAGACAAGGTGCAGAGTACAATCTACTACGCTATCTACTACGCTAAAGCTTCGCAGATCAGGAAAGCTTCGTAGACCAAGGGGTTCCAGGGTTCAGGGTTCAGGGTTCAGGGTTCAGGGTTCAGGGTTCAGGGTTCAGGGTTCAGGGTTCAGGGTTCAGGGTTCAGGGTTCAGGGTTCAGGGTTCAGGGTTCAGGGTTCAAATAAGAAGATGATATAATCTGAGATCCAAGTAGCAATGTGATAATTCATGTTTCACATTACCAGTCCGGAGGACGACACAGACGAGCGGGGAATTTATTCCCCGGGGTAAAGGCTTCAGGCTATCCCGAAGTCTCGGGTCTGCGAACCACACGCAGCAGGGCTACAGGCTACAGGCTACAGGCTACAGGCTACAGGCTACAGGCTACAGGCTACAGGCTACAGGCTACAGGCTACAAGGGTAATGTAGTAGTCATTTTTACATCCCGAAGTTTGCGACCACGCCCACACCCCCACTAAGTGCCGCAGGCACGAACCATGGCCGATCTTACCAAAGCATTACACCTAAAATCAATCCATAAACCAACCGAAAAACAACCTTCCACTGACCACTAACCACAATCAAAATCCCACTGACACACTGTTCACTGACACACTGATAAACTGACCTCACCCCCTCCAAGATATTCCGCTCAAAGCTCCCTATATTTAAGGATGAAAGAAATCTGCCAATCCTAAAAAATCTATTGCGAGCTATGTCGAACGCCTATTTTGAAATCCGGGAACCCATTAATGAACCCTACCTGGGTTATGCCCCCGGAAGCGCTGAGCGCGCTGCGCTGAAAGAGCGCCTGAAAGAACTAAAATCCGAGGAAATTGAAATTCCCGCCATCATCAACGGGGAAGAGGTAAAAACCGGCCGGACGGCCGATGTGGTAATGCCCCACAATCACGCCCACAAGCTGGGTACCGTTCATTATTGCGGCGAAAAAGAGGTAAACCAGGCCATTGAAGGTGCCCTGGAAGCACAGAAAAAGTGGGCGGATACCCCCTGGCAGGATCGCGTGGCAATATTTCTGCGCGCAGCCGATATCATCACCGGGCCGGAGCGTTTCACCATGAACGCAACTACCATGCTGGCCCAGTCCAAAACGCCTCAGCAGTCGGAAATTGAAGCCGTGGGCGAACTGGCCGACTTTTTCCGGTTCAACGCCTGGTACCTCACCAAAATCTACCAGGATCAGCCCTACTCCCCCGACGGTATGTGGAACCGGGTGGAGTATCGTCCGCTCGAGGGATTTGTCTTTGCGGTAACCCCGTTCAACTTTACCGCCATTGCAGGCAACCTCCCCGCAGCACCTGCCATGTGCGGCAATGTGGTGCTCTGGAAGCCGTCGCCGGAATCGATCTACTCCAGCTGGTATGTAATGCAGGTACTAAAGGAAGCAGGCCTGCCTGATGGTGTTATTCAATTCCTTCCCGGCGAGGGCGCAGACGTGGGCGATCCGGCTCTGGCCAGCGAGCATCTCTCCGGCCTGCACTTTACCGGTTCAGTGGGCACCTTCAACCACCTCTGGAAGACGATCGGTAACAACATTGAAAAATACCGCACCTACCCCAGAATCGTAGGTGAAACCGGCGGCAAGGATTTCATTTTTGCCCATAAGAGCGCCGATGTAGACCGGCTCGTGATCGCCGCCCTGCGCGGTGCCTTTGAGTACCAGGGACAAAAATGCTCTGCGGCATCCCGCATGTACGTGCCCAAATCGCTATGGCCGGAGTTCAGCGACAAGCTGGTGGCCGAAGTGAAGAAGATCAAGGTGGGCGATGTGGAAGATTTCTCCAATTTCATGGGAGCCGTGATCAGCAGGAAAGCATTTGAAAAAATCACCGGCTACATCGACTACGCCAAAGAGGCAAAGGATGCAGAGATCATCGCAGGCGGCACCTACGACAGCAGCAAGGGCTGGTTTGTGCATCCGACCGTGATTCACACCACCGATCCGCATTTCAAAACAATGGAAGAGGAGATTTTTGGCCCGGTGCTGACGGTGTATGTGTACGAGGACAAGGATTTTGAGAAAACCCTCGACCTTTGTGACAACACGTCGCCCTATGCCCTCACCGGTGCAATCTGGGCACGGGACCGCTACGCCCTGAAGCAGATGGCCGACCGTCTCCGTCAGAGCGCGGGCAACTTTTACATCAACGACAAGCCCACCGCGGCGATCGTGAACCAGCAGCCGTTTGGCGGCGCACGCAAGTCGGGCACGAACGACAAGGCCGGCAGCATGGTCAATCTCTTCAGATGGTTATCCATGAGATCCATGAAAGAGACCTACCAGGCTCCGCTCGACTGGACCTATCCGTACATGGGTAAGGAGTAAAAGTATTCCGGGGTTTCCCGGAAAAACCCATCGGTTTCAAAACCTGGCAGCGTGACTGATTTTTTACAGTGCGCTGTCAGGTTTTTTTGTTTGCTCAAACACTTCATCGGATGATTCTTTTACGAAATAACATTCCAACTTATCAAATACCACTCCATTCCGCAGAAAGTCATCCGATGAATTTTACGGTTCTCATCCTATCGGTTTCTCGTGCCGAAGGCATCCCTTTGGGGCAGATTCACGCTGATGAACCGCAGATAAGCGCAGATTAATATTAATACTCTGCGAAAATCAGCGAATAACTCAGCAAAAATCTGCGTGAAACCATAAGAGCTTTTTAAATCAATTCATCGACTCTCTTCAATACTTACTCATAATGTGTACGGGTATATCAGTCCGTTGCCCCGTTGCCGGTTTGCAGCTCTTTCCAGATGCTCATCCGCAGATCATATGGGTTTGGTTTGGGTCCGCGGAATATGCCAAGGGCATCCTTGCGGGGTTAAAGAAATTCCCCCCATTCCAAAGTGCCTTAGGCACGATCCATTTCCGCTTCCATCTAATTCAACCCATTTCGCTCTCAGGATGGGGGCCCTCTCACATGAAAATGTGATAGCCCTTTATTTATATAAACTATCCTATTAACAATGCTTTAATGGTATTCCAGACCCCGGCAACCCGCAACCCGTTCCGCCGTTGAAATAAGTAGTTCATCAAACAAAACCACAGAAACCAACCTGCCATGAAAAAGCTGATTAAATTTATATTTGCCGCCGTTTCCATCTTTCTGTTGCTCACATCCTGTGGTCCAAGGGGACCCGTAGGACCAGAGGGGCCACGCGGACCTCAAGGACCAGCCGGACCTACCATTCTACCCACATCTTTTGAGTTTGAAGTGGACCTGCTGCAGTCCAACGGCTTCGAGTTCTTCCAGGATATCCCCTCACAGATTGAGATGCTGGAATCGGATGTGGTTCTCGCATTTGTGTTCGAGGATTATATCGAAGAGCAGGACCTGGAAGTATGGAGAAAGCTGCCGGTCATCGAGTTTACTCAAAACGGTACACAGCTGCTCGACTACGATTTCACCTTTGTGGATCTCAGAATATTTCTGGATGCCAATTATCCGCTGGGCGCTGCAGACGAGTATGCGGGATTGCTGATTCGGGGCGTGCATGTTCCTGCCGACTTCGTGAATGCAGGCAAGATGAAGAGCGCGAAGGATGCAGACACCTTCCACGAGCTGGAGTCGCTGCTGGGTGTGGAGATTCAGGATCTTGGAAAAATAAACTAGCTTACTTAAAACGAAGATTAATTGAACTAATACTCCCCTCCTTTTCAAGGAGGGGTCGGGGGTGGTTAGACAGAATTTTTACTGATGATTGAGTACGGAATTAGTTGATAGGCCTTGTTCAACCACCCCTAAATCCCCTCCTTGAAAAGGAGGGGATTTAATTAATCACCTATTTTTAACAGACGGCAACCATCAGAGATGAGACGCTGGCTTGACGGGGAAAACTGAGAACACCAGAGCAAAGCCCCTCCGTGATGCAGTTTGGTCATGGAGGGGTTTCTTTATTTACCGCCAGGTCGCGGAGGGCGCGGAGTTTTTATAATCCTGTAGATAATAAGGTGAATTGACGCTCCCCTCCTTTGTAAGGAGGGGCCGGGGGTGGTTACAGATATTTGAACATGATACAAACTGAAAAATTTGCTCATAAACCTGACTCAACTACGCCTTCATCCCCTCCTTGAGAAGGAGGGGACTTTTCGCTGCCAATGTCACTGATTTTTAAATCGAACTAACCTTCACTTTAACCAACAAACCGGATTCTATACCTCAATCAATCTAAAGACAGAATTCGTAAACGGTAATCTTGGTTCCTTCTTCGCCGGTTCTTACGGTATACATTCTGTCGCTGCTTACGTGCAGTATTTCTTCGTCCTCACCGGGGAGGTCAAAGCTGCCCAGGGGATTTCCCTCGTTATCAAGAACAAGGTATTCGGGGGTATCATACGTATGCAGCCAGAAGTTTCCTGCGGGATCCACCTTCATGGAGGCGGCTACCGGTTTGGTTTCAGGCATATGAGTTGAGGCGAGGGACCGGAACTGCGGCCCTGCAGCTTCCAGTGCGGCGCTTCGCTCCTCCTGCGTCACCGGCTGGTTGGGAACCGGAGCCCTCACTGAATCGACCAGGTTCAAGCTCATATCGTACACCTCCACGTTAAAACTGTCGTTCCAGGCCATATAATATCTGCCGTCCTTGCCTGCGGCCAGCAGCGTGGTTCGCCCGAATGGAATTCGCCGCATCGTCAGCTCGTCCGTAACCAGGTTGTTCATCTCCCTGAACTCCAACCGTTTATCGCCGGTTAATCCGGAATCCAGATGGGCCGGTGCCAGTTCGTGAATGTACCAGTACACACCGGGTTCCGGCATCTGGTTTTTGCTCTGCCGGACAATGACATTGCCGGCGGCATCCACCGCCTCGGCTCCGAATCGCGATCCCTCAATGGTCATAAACGATTCAGGCACCCAGGTATCCCCGGATTCCTCATACACCGCGGTGCGATTGTTGAACATGTCAAAAATGATCAGGCGGTCGTTCTCATCAATCATAAAGCGCAGAATCGCCCGAAAATCCGCAGGACCCGCTCCTTCCTGCCCGAATGCAGTCAGAAATTGCCCGTCGCGGCCGTAGACGTAAATCCTGTGGGCTCTCTGATCCACCAGAAAGATCCTGCCCTCTGAATCTGTATCTATGGCGGTGATATATTCAAAAAATTGACCCTCCGGCTCATCGATGGTGAAGAGCCGTTCCAAGCCAACCCCCGGCAGCTCATCCGTTCGGATCTCTGCTGCACTGTCCATATCCCGATCCGAACTGCAGGATATGAATAACGGGATGCTTAAAATGATGAGTAACTGTTTCAGAAATCGATTCATAAATCTCAGGCTTCGTTCAAAATTTATTTCACCTCAGAGGCGCGGAGGACGCTAAGGAATAATGTTCTCTTATCAATTAGAAATATTTCTTTTAGAAAAAAGAACGAATCGAACCCACCTCAACTCCATAGAAATTATGATAAAAGCTTCCTTAAACTTTCTCTGCGCTCTCAGCGTCTCCGCGGTGATCCTTCTCCGCGGCCTCTGTGGCTCCGCGGTGAATAATCTCTTTGGGTTCCGCTTTCTCCCAGATGCCCATTGTGAGGAGGATCAGCGTGAGGCTGGTGCCCAGGCCCCAGAGTACCACCACGGCCAGGTCGGTCCAGAAGGCGTTGGTGCCGATCAGTATCAGCGGGAGCAGTCCGCCCATGGTCGTCAAGGATGTAATCAGCACCGCACGCATCTTGTTGCGGTACACCTTCACCCAGCTTCGAAGTCCGTGGATACCCGCCGCCCGGCAGCGCTGTTTTTCATGAATGAGCAGAATGGAGTTGTTCACCACCACGCCCACGGCAAGCAGCGTGCCCGCGATTGCACCCTGGTCGAAATTGATGTCATGGAACAGGGCTCCCGCCATCACCCCGATCAGACTCATCGGTATGGCCAGCAGAACCACGAGCGGATCGCGCCAGCTCTCCAGAAGGGCCGAAACAATCATCCAGACGCTCAGAATGGTCAGCATCAACAGCAAAAGGTAGTTCTGCAATTTCTCATCCTCACCCCACGACCAGAAACCGGATCCAAACTGAATGGACGCACCCACCGGAACGGGAACCTCCTCCAGCACCGATTCGATGTAGTTGGAAGCAAGCCGGGGCGGACCCAGAAAATCGACCGTGAGGGTGCGGCTGTAGGACTGATCCTCCCGAATGATCTGCGACATGGTTTTCTCGCGGGTCAGGTCGGCAATCTCGTCAATCTTGAAAAGCTTCTCACCGGATATCCGTGCCCGGTCGAGGAAATCGGATTCGTACTGTGTCTGTGCCTGGTTGGTGCCGATCAGATACATCCGCTCACCGTTCAGCTCCACCTGTCCGCGCACGTTGGTCGGGTTGATATCGAGCTGGAGCGACTCCAGCACATCGCGGCGGTTCAGATCGCGCATCGAGAGCCGCTCATCATCCAGATTCAGTACATACTGAAACAGATCACTTCGGCCCCACCCCACGCTGTGGATGTCCACCTCCTGCACGCGCTGATTCTGCATCAGCCGTGCGGCGATGTCCTCTGCCAGAAGCAGCAGCTCATCATAGGAGAAACCCCTGAGGGTTACGCGCTGTCCGGAGATGCCTCCTCCGAATCCGGTGCTGTGTCCGTCGCCCAGGCCGCTCACCGAGATGCCGGAGTTCCCGATTTTGGTAGCCAGAAAGATCGCTTCCGAATAGAACTGGTACGGTTCTGTACGGTACAGATATTCATCCTTGAGATGGAATTGCAGGCGTGCACCGGAATACTCCGAAATATCCGCTTCAAAATAGGTAAACGCCTCCTGGTAGGGGATGGCGGTAAGTTCAAAATCCCGCACCATCTTGTCGATCTCTTCAATCGGTGTGCCCTGGGGAGTCCGGATACTCACAAAAATACGCTCCCCTTCAGATCGGCTCCAGGGTGTTCCGAAGTAGGTTTCATTGAAGAATTTATAGGTGAGTCCGCCCACCCAGGGATCGATATTGCTCCGATTGTCAAAGTAAGTGCGCGTGAACTCTGGCCACCAGGTCTCCTCCCAGTCCGGTTCGGTGATCGTAAAAAGCGGAATGCCGAACAGCGCCACGACGCCGACATAAAACAGCCAGCGAAGACGGTACCGAATATAAAAACCGCGGATCATGACCCGGTTTAAAATCTTGCTCACTTTTCTCTTGAAGGCCCCATCCCGTTTAACCGATTCCGATTGCACCAGCCAGATCAGTGAATAGGGAATCCAGCTCAGTGCGATCAGGACCGATGACACGAGGGTGAGGGTGAGTGCGACGGCAAGCGGCACCAGGAAGAGCTGGAGCTCCTCCATCGCAAAAAAGAGCGGAATGAAGATCCCCACGGTGGTAAGCGTGCTGCCGAATACCGGCACCAGCGTGTAGGGCAGCTCTTTTCGAATGTGATTCAGCCTTTCGGACCGACCGGCCGGCAGTTTCGGGTTGAGCTGCTCAAACACCACAACGGCATTGTCGATGATCATACCAAGCGCAACCGTGAGCCCTGCAAGGGTCAGTACATTGAGGGTATAATTCATAAAAAAGAGAATGCTCAGGCTCATGAGCAGGGAGAAGATGATACTGCCCAGAATCACAAAAGGCGCCCTCAGGCGGCGAATAAAGAGCAGCAGGATGATAAATACAAACAGCAGGCTGAATGCCGACTGGTACTGGAGGTCGCCGAATTGAGCGCGCAGGTCGTCGGTGGAGTCCCGTTCCAGCTGGATGGTGATATCGGGCGGAAGATTGGATGAAATACGCTCCATTTCCGTCCGCACCTGTTCCGCAAGGCCCATCGCGTCCGCACCGCTTTCGCGAACAAAAATGAGCGTGAGCGCCGGCTTGCCGTTCAACCTCTTGATGCTTTTAACGGGATAGTCCTCTATCCCTATCTCTGCGATGTCGCCAAGCAAAATCTGTCGGCTGCTGCCGGGAACGGTCAGCTTCATCTGCCGGATATCGCCGATAGACTCGAATTGCGGGGGAATAAGCATGCTCATCCGGCTGCTGGTTTTCTCCACAAATCCGCTGGATCGCCAGTTCAGCCGTTCCCTTATCGTGTTCATGATGGAGGATGAATCAAATCCGTAGCGCTCGAGAAGGGTGGTATTGAAGCGCAGGGTCAGGGCCGGATCCATCGCCCCCTGAATCTCTACGTCTGCCAGCCCTTCCAGTCCCAGCAGCTGCAGGCGGATCTGCTGAACGGCCAGCTGGTAGAGGTCGTTGGTGGGCCGCTCACCGCTCACCGAGTAGGCCATGAACGTTTCCTGGTCCTGCAGCTCACGCGGAATCGACCGGCTGATACGAGGCTGCAAAATCTGTGGCGGGAACTCCTCCCGGAGCCCATAGAGATACTCCTGCAGCTCAAGCACCCTGTACTCCACGGGTGTTCCCTCTTCAAAGGTGATGGTGACGCTCGAGCGTCCCTCCTGCGACACCGACCGGATTTTTTCCACATTACGAAGGCGCGTGGCCACAGACTCCACCCTGCGGGTCACCTCCTGCTCTATTACCTCAGGGGAGGTGCTGCCCCAGCTGTAACTAACCGTCACCGACGGCAGACGCAGGTCGGGCGCCATCTCCACGGGGATGTTCATCCACGCCACCACGCCCACCAGTGCGATGAGCATGTAGCTGAGGGAGATGAAATATTTTCGGCGGAAAATCTCGCGCATGGTTACTTGTTAAAGCTTCTTAGTTTACTCCCCCTTAAAAAAGGGGGGCGGGGGGATGTTCATCATTCTAATATCAATACATTTAACATAACATCATCATGAAATGAACTGTAAAACTTTATTCTCTAAAAATCCCTTTTGATTCTTCATAATCCCTAACCCATCCTTCTATTGACATTAATACATTATTCATGTCTTTCTTTACTTCAATGTCATCAAATCTGAGGACAGTCAATCCAATTGATTCAAGCCAGTGCTGCCGTGTCATATCTTTTTGAAAGGATTCTTCATTGTGCGAATCGCCATCAATTTCAATTACCAGTTTTAGTTTGTTGCAGAAAAAATCAACAATAAAATTACCTATAGGCTTTTGTCTCAAAAAACAATATCCCAACATCTTATCACTCTTGATCTCTTCCCAAAGGAGAATTTCTGCTAGAGTCGAGTTATTTCGAAGTTTTCTAGCAAGTGGTTTGAGTTTTGGGTTGTAATAAATTTTCATAAGTACATTCAGTTCAACACCAAGATTAAACACCCCTCTAAATCTCCCCTTGTTAGGGGAGACTGTTATCTTCTCACTTCTACCTTTTCACTTTTCACTCTTCCACCTCCTCCATCACCATCTGACCCGCCATCCGCGGCCTCACATTCTGCAGGTGGCTCAGGGCGAAGTGCCGGTCAACGGCTACTGTATCGCCGGGGGCGATCTGTTCATGGTTGATGATGGCCCACTCGGATGTCTGATACTCGGGATCCACGTAGACCCACTCCACGCGTTCACCAATCAGCTTGAACAGCAGGGTTCGTCCGCCGTCACGCTCCAGGATGGCCGACCGCGGTACGCGTGCAATGCCTTCATGCTGCTCAATCTGTATTCTTCCTTCCACGGTCATGCCCGGCCGCAGTGCACGGTCGCTGTTATCCACTTCCACGACCACCTGACCCGTTTTGGTTTCCGTATTCACCACCGGCGAAAGCGCCCTCACGCTGCCCTGTTTCCGGATACCGGAGGGTGTTGAAAGATCCACGGCCATGCCGCGGCTCAGGCGGTTGAGTTCCGCTTCGAGCACATCGAATCGAATCAGTACCGTGGTGTCGTCGATGAGGCGTCCAAGTTCGGCACCTGCACCAATATAGGCGCCGGGCGTGATTCGTTCGGGTACCGACAGTTCACCGCTGAATGGAGCCAGAATAGTGGTGTACGACAGATCCAGCTTGGCCCGCTCCAGGGCTACCTCGGCCGCGGCCAGTCCCGTGCTGATGCGCACCATCCGATCGCCGTCCATCTGCTCAGAATCATTTCTGCCCTGCCGCTGACGGGTTTCAATGTTATACGCCACCAGGGCCGACTCATACTCATTCTGTGCCTGCAGCAGCTGGTATTGCCATTCTTCGTCGTCAAAAGCGAGGATTACCTCTCCCTCCTCCACTCGATTGCCGTCATCCAACTCGCTTTCCGTAATAAACCCGCTGATACGGGGACGAATTACGATCTCGCGCAGCGGCTCCACCACCCCCTGGCTTTCGATGTAGACATTAAGGGGCTCGTCATCCGCCATCGCAAAAATGACGTCGGGCCGGATATCCACATCATCCGGCCGTTCGGGGCGTTCAGGATCTTCGGCGCCGGAGCATGCGGTAATTATTAATAAGATTACAATTGATGAGTACGTTGATAATTTCATTGTCGGTGTTTGAGTGAAAAGGCAGAAGTGAAAAGTGAAAAGGGTTTCTCGTGGGTGTTAAAGTTTTAAGAACTTTCATTCGGATTAGGGTTCTCCCCTCCTTTCCAAGGAGGGGCCGGGGGTGGTTCCTTCAAATTTCTTCATTTATATCAATCTTACATTCACTGGCACGTTCTTTAAAAAGATCTTCCAGATATACGATTACACTCTCATAATCCTCTTCAAAATCCAGATTTTCAATTCTGATAACTTTGATTCCTTCAGCCGTTAGAAATTCATCTTTCATCCTGTCTTTTTTGACCGTCTCTTTGAAATAATGGACATCACCATCAATTTCTATAGCCAGTTTCAGTTGCGGGCAGTAGAAATCAAGTATGTAATTCCAATTCCATACTGTCTCCTCATCTTAAAACCCAACATCTTCCTGCCTTTCAGGTCATTCCAAAGACGAACTTCCCATTTGGTCATGTGATTGCGCAGATACTGGCGCTGTTTCTTTGTTTTCTTCGGATTTAACATTTGGTCATTATCACAAAATCTTCTTTGAGAACGTGACTGTGGTCAATTCTCAACCACCCCCGGCCCCTCCTTGGAAAGGAGGGGAGCGTTCGAAGTCCATTCATGGTTTTCAGTAATCATATCACTTCTGCCTTTTCACTCCCCTTTTCCACCCACCCGAAAATTACCGGAATCAGATAAAGCGTCAGCGTGGTGCTGGTAATCATGCCTCCCATCAAAGCAAGGGCCAGGGACTGCCGGAAGGCGTAACCCTCCCCGAATGGAATTAACATGGGAACAAGGCCCAATATTGTGGTAACACTGGTCATCACTACCGGACGAAACCTGTGCCGGCCGGCCAGTTCAATGGCTTTACCAAGGTTTCCGGTATCTTCGAGGTAGCGGCGCATAAAATCCACCTTCAGGATGGAGTCGTTCACAGCAATACCGGTGAGTATCAGTACGCCCATAAACGACATCGCATTAAGCCCCGTACCGGTAATCCACATGATCAGCAGCGACCCCACCCAGGCAAACGGCACGGCCAGGATGATGATCAGCGGATACTTCAGGTTTTCGAACTGGATAGCCAGAATGATGTAGATAATCAGAATACTGAGCAGCAGCAGGGCGGCCATGTCGGTCATCAGCCCCTGCACCATCAGCGCGTTGCCCGCCACCTGCACCTCGGTTCCGGTTGAACGGATAAAATCGCGCACCGCGTCCATGGTTTCGCCCCGGTTCCACCACCACTCGGCAAGGGTCCAGTCGGCCACATAGCTGAGCACTGGCGTCTGGTCCACCCGCTCCAGCTGTTCGGGCTCTCTTGCCCGCTCAATTTCGGCAATATAGCTGAGTGGAATTTCACGGCTTCCCAGGCGAAGCGTGATATCGGTTGGGTCATATATCTGCCCCTGCTGGCCCAGAAGCCGGATGCTGATTCGTTCATCCTCGCGTGCCCAGTCGCTCACAAAACTGCCTCGGGTTACCGACTCGAGGTAGCGGATCACCTCCTGCTCGCTGATACCCAGCTGCAGCATGCGGTCGATCCGGAATCGCAGGTTCCAGATATCCACCTCCTGCTCGTACTGCTTTCGAAACTCCACTGCCAGGCCCGCATCGCGCAGCGACTGTTCCAGGCGTCCGGCTTGTCGCTCACTCTCCTGGCGGTTCATTCCGATCAGGCGAAACAGCACGGGCGGCTGATCGGCCCCTATCAGCGCACTCCAGCTTTGGGTATCCGATACGGGCTCCACGGTCCACTCCGGAAAATCCTGATCAAAATCAGTCAGGATGGCGGCGGCCTCTTCGGCGTCCTCATAACCGTTGACGGGCACCGTGACGGTAAACTTATTCAATCCTTCCCGTGCCAGATTCGCCAGGTTGGTCTGATCGGTGTACCCGCCCTCCATCTGGATGCGTCCGCCGCCGAGGCCCGCATTTTGCAGGCGGAGCAGGAGCGCATCGGACGCCTGACGCGTGGACGGTAGCGATGTGTTTCCGGGCAACTGTATGCGCCATGTAACCAGCGACGGTTCGTCCTCAGGCAGCATCGATTTGGGAACCACCGTAAAGGCATAACCCGCCGCAGCTACCAGCAGCAGTGCGCCCATAAACATCCATAAAGGACGTTTCAGTACCCGCTGCAGGCTTCCCTCATACCGCTCCAGCAGGTTGTCGAAAAATGCGCGCGTGTTGAGCTGGCCATCGCCTTTTATTCCGTTTTCATCATCTTTCCTTTTACGGCGTTCCAGAATCTGAACAACCAGAACCGGCAGAATCACCAGGGCCACCATGAGGGAGGCCAGCAGGCTGATGGAAAGTGTGTAGGCCTGATCCTGGAAAAAAGCCCCCTCAAATCCGCCCAGGAAGATGAGCGGCAGAAAGACGGAGATCGTTGTAAAGGTTGATGCCGTTACCGCGAGGGCAATCTCTTTGGTACCCCTGGATGCTGCGCGCTTCACGGTTTTTGTAAGCGGCATGTGCCGGTTGATGTTTTCGAGAACCACGATGGCGTTGTCGAGCAGCAGACCGATCCCCAGGGTGAGTCCGCTCAGCGAAACGATGTTGAGCTGGATGTCGGATACGTACATCACAAAAAAGGTGAGAAAGATGGAGACCGGGATGGCCACGCCAATCGTAAACGGGGTGCGCACATCATTCAAAAAGGTGAACAGAACAAAAAAGGCAAGAACGCCGCCGATCAGAAGCGTCTGAAGCAGGTTGGAGATCGCTTTGCGGATAAAGGTAGCGTCTTCGCGCAGTATCTCCATGCTGATGTTGGGATAGAGTTCACGCATCTGCTCCAGCAGCGGCATGAGGGTGTCGAACACCTCCACCGTATTGCTGCCAAACTCCTTTTTCACGAGCAGATTGAGCACTTGCTCGCCCTGAAGGGTTGCGAAAGAAGTGGGATCGGTCTCTGCCAGCTCTACTTCGGCAATTTCACCCAGAGTCAGGATGCGACCCTCTCCCAGCAAGGTGAGCGGCATCCGTTCGAGCTCTTCCAGCTCGCGTATGCGGCTCTCTATCTTGAGCGAGTAGCGATACCAGCCGTCGCGGATCTCCCCGCTCGGACTCATGATATTGGCCTGCTGCACCAGGTTCTGCACCTGACCCAGCGACAGCCCGAATCGGTCGATCTCCCGCGGCAGGTAGCGGATCTGCACTTCCGGCTCTACGGCCCCCACCGTAACCACCTGCGCAATGCCTTCGGCTTGTTCAAGGCGCCTCGAGAGCACCTGCTCGGCCCACCGCTTCAGCGCAAGGCGGGTTTCAAAATCGGCATTGGGACGGTCTTTCGAGGTGACCGCAATCACCGCGATCGGTTCATCGGCCGTGGTATTGAATATGAGCTGCGGACGCGAGGCCTGGTCGGGCATGATGTACTGAACCTGATCCAGTTTCTCCCGTACGTTGAGGAATGCGAGGTCCATGTTGTGGCCCCAGCGGAAACTAAGGTAGATCACGCTCTGCCCCTGCCGGGCAAATCCGTGCACCTGCTCGATGCCGGGAATGGTGCTCAGCACCGCCTCCAGCCGGTCGTTGATCCGGTTTTCAATCTCGCGAGGCGACGCACCCTGCCAGTCGGTACGCACCACCAGGTTGGGCGAATCCACGTCGGGCAGCAGATCCACCGAAAGCTCATTGAGTGCGAGCCCGCCAAAAATGAAGGCAGCCAGGATCAGGATAATAGCGGTTATGGGTCGGTTTAGGAGCAATGCTTATGATTTGATTTAAGGACCTGACAGCGTCCCGGTGCTTTTCCGGGTCCTATCAGCGTCCGGTGTTTAAGTTGGCAGTTGGCAGTTGGCAGTTGGCAACTTTGGAATCATGATTTAGATCTTCATAACATTATGGCCTCAGATGGCAGTTGACAGTTGGTTCCGAAGCCTCGAGACAGCTTGGCGCCTGTAGCTTGCATCCTGAAGCCTGAAGCATGCACCCTACGCCTTGTGCCATGTGTGCAACGAAAAGAATAGTATAAACTTCTGGAAACTGCAACAGTTTATTTATAGACGAGATGGAAATAAGGAAAGTTTTAATTGAGCTGTCAGCTTACAGGTTTCAGCTTTCAGCTGATCTGTATGTTGTTAGTAGTCAGTGGTCAGTTGTTTGCCCCGTAGGGATCACTTCGCGGGATTTTCCCCGTCTCACGTTTGACGTTTGACGTCTGGCGTCTCAAGACTCACGACTCAAATCAAACCCATACCGCACCACCTCCCTCAGCCCATCCTCATTCACTTCCAATACCCAGAGTGTTCCGTCCCGGATTTCCTGGATGCGATGATCCGGATTCCAGGGAAAGACGGCCAGCAGCTCGCCGGTGTTTGACAGAACGTGGTACTGCGTGGCGTCCGGGTCATCCGTGCGTCGTTGTACCCAGAGACGGCCTTCGTCATCGGGCATGAAGGTTGTCCACGAGGGCCACGTTTCGGGCATGTCGTCGTTCTCCACCATGCTCTTCCAGGGCTCGGTGCGGTCCCGGTAATCTTCCAGGATCTCATTGCGGTTTAACGGCGGATTTTCATAATCGTAATAGACCGCCCTTCGGTACTCCCCATTCAGATCATAGTATTTGAACAGAAAATGCTCGTTCCAGCCGTGTATGATTCCATCTTCATGCACCTGTACGACCGACGATCGCTTATAGGGAACCGACATAACCGACATGCTGCCGTCGCCGTGGTGTACCAAAGCCTCCGATGCCGGAAAGTTGTACACCTCATCACCTGCAAATTCGCCGGTAACGGCGTTCATCATCCTTCCCCGGATGCGGCGCTCCGAAGGATCAGCATTCGGCCTGCCTGCACGAAAGCCCATGCTGAGATGTGCCAGTATCAGATTATTATCCGGTACAAGCGAAAATGAACTGAATGATTGTGGAAATGCAGCCTCCTCGTCCGACGGAACCGATACCGAAAAGTCACCAACCACCTCAAATGTATCCGGATCGTACCGGGTAATCCGGCGGTTTCTCCGATCGTAATGGTAAAAATAGTTTTCGTCCGACTGCATCACCCCCACAGCCCTGTACTCACCTGGGCCATCACCCTCTCGTCCAATCTGCCGGTTGTAGCTGCCATCCGGATTGAAGAGGTGAATGGCCGTTTGGCGGCTGTCTCCGATAAAGACCCTTCCGCGGGGATCCACGTGAACCATGAGCCAGTCGCTGAGCAGAACATTTTCCGTATCCCCGTAGACCGTTTCGGGAATCAGTTCGATTTCACGCACTGGCTCGGTATCAGCCGGAAACACCGCCAGGTTTTCGAGGGATGCGATTTCCTCTGGCAGTTCTACATTCGGGGCGGAGCAGGATTGAATCAACAGGAACAGGGTGACTGCCACGGAGGCACAGAAGAGGAGTTCTAATTTCGTGGTTTTCCGTGTTTCTGTGGCATTCCTGTAGAATTTGTTCATAGTACCGGAATTTTATGAGCTCTCAGCTATCAGGCTTCAGATGTCAGCCAGTTGTTTGTTGATAGTAGTTCTTCAGATTTTGATACTTTTTATTCTACAAAATTGAATATAATTCTACAAATGTAGAGTATTTTGGGCTAGGAGTCAGGAGTTGGCGAGTACTTGGAGTCTTTGGAATTTGGATTTTGGGAATTGATAATTGGTATTACCCCGTCTGACGTTTGACGTTTTACGTTTGACCTTTGACGTCTGCCTCTTCACTAAATCATGAGCAGAAACAAACTCATTCAAGCTTAACCGCAGCGGACGCAGAGGAGTCGCGGAGGGCGCGGCGGTGGGTAGCTTTCAGCTGATTTGTATGTGGTTAGTAGTCAGTGGTCAGTTGTTTTGAATTTTGAATTTGGGATTTGGGTTTTCCTCTTCTCCCGTTTGACGTTTGACCTCTGACCTCTGCTTTCTTCTTATATCTTTAAAAATAAGCTTTCCGGCACTGGTCAATTGATCTGTACCGTAAATCTCCTGATGACCGGAACGTCCTCTACATGTCCGATCAAATAATAATTTCCTTTCTCATCCTGCCAGTTGATAAATGACTTGGTCCTTGAAAAGCGCCTTTCATCCATCGTAGTCAATAAATCATAATGCAGGATTTTCCCATTCGGGTCAAATACCTGGGCATACATGTCCAGATAATGATAACCTGATTCTTCGGTAAATTCTTTGTTCTCACGCCTGATTCCATAAAAATGTATCAGACTGCCGTCTTCGAGAGAAAAAATGCCCATATTGATACTCAAAATACGACCCATATAGGGTCCGCCGCTTGAATAGATGATGGAAGATCCGGGCAACAATCTCACCTCCCTGTACTCTTCCTCGGAGTCTAATATAACGTAGGGTTCTACATCCGGTATGGCACCCTGCAGGGTTTTGCGGTATTCCCATAACCCTTCTTCGTTCTTTGCGAATTCGTACAAGTTACCAGTAAAAATGGCGGGAGAGTAATAAAACCTGCTGTTGTCATTTGCCAATGTAAAACTGCCCGGGGCGTACATCGTTTCAAGCCACAGATACCTGCCTTGAATATCTAATGCGTTATAGGGAAAAAACGAATAGCGACGTTTCTGGAAATCCTCGCTGTAAACATGAAAAAGATCCCGGTTTTCTCTTTCAATTTTGGACCATGGGCTGGCGTCTAAAAAAAGAGCCAGCATATAACCGTCCAAATATTGAATGGCTGTGGGGAAAAACTGGTCTGACAAATTATATGGATATGAGTCAATTAAGTCACCCTCAGAAGATATGACTGTATATTGCAGATTTCCCCTGTCCATAACGACCAGGTCATTCTCAGGTGTCAATTCCATCAGTTCTATATCCTGAAATTCACCCGGGCCCCTTCCGCGACCGCCCAGGCTTCGGAGGTAGTTTCCATCGCTATCAAACACCTTGATTGTAAGGTTTCCCCGATCGGCAACATAAATGTTATTTTCCGCGTCAGTTCGTACAGCAAGTGGCCTGCCAAACTGATTCTCAAAAGGCTGTTCCTCCAGGCCAATTATCAAATTGGTTTCCATTGAGAGGGTTCCTGTGGGTTCTAACCGGCTGACGTTTTTCGCATCTTTTTGGCAGGAAAACAGTAATAAAAAGATGAGTAGAAACGGAATGAACTGCATTTTACTGTAAAAGAAAAGCTTCTTAAATAGTGTGAATGTAGTCATCGCAATCATTTCGGAATCTTGATAGAGTATTGAGTTATTAGATCAATTCCGGATAACACTATACCGTGATACTTTTGGCTGCCCCCCTAATTCTAATACATAAAATCCATCACCAGCTGGGTCTGCAATCATATCAATTGGGAAATACTCCTCAGATTTACTTGTGTATATAAAAGTTTCTTCATGACTTAGACTACCCCCATTGAAGCTGAATTTATCAATCATGACATCTTTATTTTGACGCATGATATAGATGTTTTCATCTATTACATCAATTGCACGAATTACTGCTTCCATTTGCTGATTCATTGATTCAGCCGGTATTGTCGATAAAATGTCTTCATCATAATTATACAGACCCTCGAAATCATTTAGATTTACTTCAAATTCTTTATTTCCAGATAAATCATAAATTTCAAGTACCGGAAAGTAGATATAGGCAACATACAATTTTTGACCACTAATTTTCATTGCCGGCCAATGCGCACCTGAAGGCAAGCCTGAGTTTTTATACTTCATCTCCCCAAATTGCCGTACTTCATTCCCTTCAAAATCAGTTACCACAAATAACGAGTCCTGTACCAAATTTGAACTCATTGATAAAGATGAAGGAGAAAATGAATACATCTTTCCGTCATGAACAGCCATAGAAATTGATGAATGTAAATGTTGAAATATAGACTGCAATTCACCATTTGAATCAAAAATCTGGGTTCTCTTATTTCCTTGGTCTTCTACGACAACAATGCCAGTATCAGCTGAAATAACAGAAGCATGTGTTAATTCACCCGGTCCCCTCCCTCTGGACCCAAACTCACGAATAAAATTACCTTCCATATCATACTGGATAACTATAGACTTATACGGGTCACTTACATAGATAAATTTATCGTAATCCGATGCAAGTTTATAAGGATTTGAGAGTAAACCCGGACTATCATGACCAAAACTATATACAAGTTGGATATTACTTTTTCGATTCTCAGTATTGTGATTATCGGAATCACACGAAACCAGTATTAATGCGGCAAAAACTATATTGCAGACAAAAATTCTCATCATTCAAAAATGCTTAAACCTATTAGCTGATCCGTATGTAGTTAGTAGTCAGTGGTCATTTGTTTGCCCCGAAGGAATCGTTTCTCGGGAGTTGGGAGTTAGGGGTACTTCGAGTGCCTGCCCCGAAGGGATCGCTACGCGGGAGTTATGGAGTACTTAGAGTTATTGGAATTTGGATTTTGGGATTTTGAAATTGGAATTTCCCCGTCTCACGTTTGACGTCTGACGTCTCACGACTCATGACTCAATACTCATGACTCTAGACTAAACCCATATTTCACTACCTCCACAATCCCCGTCTCTTCATCCGTTTCGCGGATATAGACATGTCCGTCTTTCACCAGTTCCATCATGTCGGTGGCGGGACGCACAAAGGCCGCCAGTTTTTCTCCGGTTTCGGCCAGCACCCAGACCTCGTTTTCCTCTTCATTCACTGTTGGCAGCGTAAGCCAGATGCGGTTTTCTTCGTCCGTCTCGATGTCCAGGAATGCCTGGCGAGTTTCGGGGATATCCATGCGGCGCAGGGCGTCTTTCATAGCTTCGTCTTCGTAATCGGCGATCATGCCGTCGCGGTCGAGGGGCGGACTCTCCCGGGAATGGTAGATGGAGCGGATCACCTCGCCTTCCAGATTCCTGGCGTGCAGCAGGATCCTGTCGGAAAAGCCCGAGACGATCTCTTCTGCGGGCGACACATCCGCATAGGTGCTGCCCATGAACGGGAGAGACATTATCCGGATGTTGTTATCACTCTGAAGCATATGCATCTCTGCCGGCCGGAATTCGATGAACCCGGATGAGAGCACATTCCCATCCCCGTCCACGATTCTGGGGGTCCGGCCCATCAGAAATTTCTCCCCGTCGCGCTCCATCTGGTTGTAAAAAACCAGGAATCGTCCGTCGCTCAGCGGTTCGGCTTGCACAGGAAATCCGCTCAGGTCATCACTTCCCCCGCCAAGCGGGTGAGTCCGCAGAAATGTGCCATCCTCCGGATTGAAAACCGATATGCGCTGCTGGTTGATGTCGAGCACATAAAGTTCACCGTTGTGAATCCGAGGCTGATATGCGGCGTTGAACTCTCCCGGACCTTCTCCGCTGCGTCCGATTGAAAAGCGGTACTCCCCATCGGGATCATAGGCATGTACCGTGGCTTCCGACTGATCTGCCAGATACAGGTTCCCATTGTCATCCACAGCGATACCCGATATGGAACTGATAAAGATCTCATTTGTATCCCCGAACCGGGCCTGCTCGGTGAGGGAGATGTCGTATTGCGGCTCTTCCTGGCCGGAAAAAACGGCCACGTTCTCCATGGCGGCGATATCTTCAGGTACTTCAACTTCCGGCGATGAGGAGCAGGAGACGAAGATCAGGATGAGGGGTAAGAGAATAAATCGGAGATGAAACATGGAAATGATTATTTATTATGTATGATTTGTTGTGAGTTGTCGGTGTTCAGTTGATAGTTATTAGTTGTAATGCCAGTGGGAGTTAGGAGTTTGGAATTTGGGATCTGGGGTGTGGGATTTCCTCGTCTCACGTTTGACATTTGACGTCTGCCCTTTGCCTTTTGCCTTTTGCCTTCTGCCTTCTGCCTTTTGCCTTTTGCTTGCTCCTCGTAGCCTTCTTAAACTACGAAGTAGTTGGCGAAGTGGAGCCTTTTCACTAAAATCATAAATCTAAACAAAATCACGCCTATCTAACCGCAGCGGGCGCAGAGAAGGCGCGGAGAACGCAGTGGGAGTTTGGGATTTGGGGTTTGGAATTTCCCCGTCTCACGTCTGACGTTTGACGTTTGACATTTGACGTCTCCCGTCTCAAGACTCATGACTCAAGACTAATCCCATATTTCACCACCTCCACCAATCCCGTCTCCTCATCGGTTTCTCTAGCGTATAGAAATCCATCCCGTACATCAATGATCGACCACTCCCTCGGGCGGATTACCTTGCCGGCAGCCTCTTCTGACTCCGGATCCAACACCAGCCAGGTGTATGTATCGGGATCCTCCGTGAACAGTGAAACCCATATTCTCCCTTCATCATCCGTCAGCATATCATCGAAAGCCGGCCAGGTCTCCGGCATGTCGTCGTTTCGAACCATGCTGATCCAGGGTTCTTCCCTGTCGGCATACTCAGCAAGCACATCGGTACGGCTCAACGATGTGTTTTGATATGGCACGTAAATCGCTTGCCGGTAGCTTCCATTTGTGTCATGCATTTTGAACAGTAAATCATCTGTCCATCCGTGAATTATGGTATTGTCTCCATCAAACGAAATATGAGATTTGCGATTATAGTCCGTACTCATAATGTGCACACTTCCTTCTCCTCTTCTCACAAGAGCCTCGCTGGCCGGAAAAGTGTAAACAGTCCCCTCTTCAAAATTTCCTTCCTCCCGTTTCAGAACTCTTCCACCAATCCGGGGTTTCTCAGCCGAATCTCCTCCGGTTGAATAGCCCACTCCAAAATGAATCAGGTAGGTATCCGGATTCAGTACGGAAAAGGTACCCGGATACTGGAGGTATCCGCCTTCTGCATTCATCTCGTATGGTATAACCACATCATCCACAAATTGATAATCATCAAGGCTGAACCTGGAAATGCGCAGGCTGCTGCCGTCCAGTACATGAAGAAACTCACCGTGCGGCTGAACCCAGGATATCCGGCGGAATTCGCCCGGACCGTCTCCTTCCCCGCCGATCTCAGTGAGGTGTGAGCCATCCGGCTCGTATACATGAATCACATATCGGTTGCCGTCCGCAATGTACACACGGCCCTGATCATCAACAGCCACACGTCCCATCCGTCCAATAATCACCTCATCCGTATCTCCGAACCGTGCAACCCGTTCCGGATTCAATTCGGGTACTTCCTCAACCGAGGCACTGATCACAGTGAGATTTTCGAGGGAGGCAATCTCTTCGGGAATCTCGATGTCGGGTGTGCCGGAACAAGAGGCGAGGAACAGGATGAGGGGCAGTAAAAGGAGACGGATTCGGATCATGAAATTGATTATTTATGATTGATGATTGATGATTGGCTGCCGGCTATCAGGTTTCAGCTGTCAGCAGTATAGGTTCTTGTTTTTGGTTGGTTGTCAGTTGTCTGTTGTCAGTTGGAGTAAAAAATTTTTCAGCTCATCAATCACAAATTGAAATAAGTATCAACCAAACTTAACCGCAGCGGACGCTGAGAAGGCGCGGAGTTCGCTGCGTGTTTGGAATTTGAAGATTGTGATTTTCCCGTCTCACGTTTGACGTTTGACGTCTGGCTTTTGCCTTTTGCCTTTTGCCTTTTGCCTTTTCACCAAAATCATCAATCCCCAATCAACAATCACAAATCAAAATCGTACTTCACAATCTCCGCCAGTCCTGTCTCCTCATCGGTTTCGTAAGCATAGATAAACCCGTCCTGAATGTGCCTGATTGCAGTGGACCGGGGCCAGGTGAATGTAGCAAGCGGAGAACCCCCGGGGCCGAATACCATCCATTTCCACTCTTCACTGTTTTCCGTAACTCCCGACACCCAAAACCTGTTTTCGTCGTCAACGTGCAAGGCATCAACGGCCGGCCAGGTTGAAGGCATATTTTGATTTCTTAAATGGGACTGATCCTGTTCGCTGCGATCCTTCACTCTACTCATTACATCACTGCGGTCCAATGAGGCCTTCGGATATGGATAATAGATGGCCTGTTGATATTGTCCTTCCATGGAGTAGGATTTAATGAGCAGATGCTCAGACCAGGTGTGATAAAGTGTCCCGTCAGAATTCATCGCGATGAGAGACTTTCTTCCATAAGGGGCCGGAAATGCCCTCATAAAACCCTCGCCGGAAATTACAAGCCATTCGTTTGCAGGAATGGTTAAGAATGCATCCTCTTCAAACCGTTCGTCCGGGTTTAGTACGGCACTCTCCCAAACCATCTCATCGGCATCCCTGTCCCGCATAAAGGGTCCCGTAAAGAAAATGAGGTAGCTGCTGTCGGGACGGGCGAAATAGGTGTAGGGAAACCCAAACTCAACCGGGGCACTGTCTTCCGAAAAGCTGATACTGGAATGAAATTCAAGCGATTCCAGAGTGAACCGGCTTATCCGCCTTGGAGACGCATCCATCGCATGCAGAAAACCGTTTGAAATCCGCAGCGTACCCAGACTACGAAACTCTCCGGGGCCATCCCCCTCCCTGCCTAATTGTCTTATCCGGTTTCCGTCAGGGTTAAATACATGAATGACTTTTTGATCTGTATCATTTAAAAATACCCGGCCATTTTCATCAACCACGCTTGAACCGATACGCCCGATCAATACATCTTCTGTCTCACCGAACCTGGCCACACGTTCTGGGTTCAATTCGGGTACATCTTCAAACGAATCCGTAACAACGGTAACATTCTCCAGCGAAGCCACCTCTTCGGGGATCTCGACGTCGGGTGCACCGGAGCAGGAAGCCAGGAGCAGGACAAGGGCTATCAAAAAGGTACTGAGTCGAATCATGGAATTGATTATTTATGAATGGTTGTGTGTTGTCGGTGGTCAGTTGTTAGTTGCAGGGTACTTATAGTTCTTAGTTTTGAGTTTTGAGTTTGGAATTTGGAATTTGGGATTTAGGATTTGGGATTTCCCCGTCTCACGTTTGACGTTTGACGTCTGACGTCTGACGTCTGACGTTTGAAAAAATCATTTGTTGCGAAAACAGTGTTTTACCTGAGTCATACCACCGTACTATATAGATAATAAATCCAACGCCTGCAACCCGGATTTGCCGGATTCCTGCCGCCTGCAGACATCTGTCCCCGCCGTTTTTTCTTCATCACGCAAAATTTCCGCTCACGGCAGAACCAATTGGCTGTCAAAAGATTTTAACCTTTCCGTGAAATTTTATAAAAAGGTTTGAGGCTCACCCGTCTATACCTAATTACATTATACTTTTTGAGATGCCAAGTTTTTTTATTAATCTCGCTCTGCAACCAATCTTATCTCTATTCTGACTATGGGGTCACTTCTACCTGGCTACGAACACGATATTTTCGTCAGTTATCGGCATCACGATAACAAATACGACGGGTGGGTTACGGAATTTGTTGAGAGGCTTCAGCAGGAACTGAATGCAACCCTGAAGGACCGGCTGACCATCTATTTTGACAAAAACCCTGAAAGCGGGCTGAGCGACAATCATGTAGTGGACCAGTCCATCGGTAATAAGATCAAATCCCTGATCTTTATTCCGGTCATCTCCCAAACCTACTGTGATACATCATCCTTTGCATGGAAGCAGGAGTTTAAAGTATTCAAGGATTTTGCGGATAATGACCGCTTTAAACGCACCATCCGGCTTTCAAACGGCAATTTCACCTCCCGGATACTTCCCGTTAAAATACACGATATCGATGTTACCGATCTTCGGCTGCTTGAAACGGAGCTCGCGGGAACACTGCGCTCCATTGATTTTATCTACCGTGACGCCGGCGTGAACCGGCCGCTCAGGCCCGTGGATGACGACATTCAGGCGGGAACCGCACAGGCCAGGATTCTCTACAGGAACCAGATCAACAAGCTGGCCTATGCCATCAAAGAGATTGTACAGGGAATCAAGGATATTGACCGGCATCTGCCTCAGGCCGTAAATCCGTCCACACTCTCTTCTCCCGAACCGTCAAAGGGTGCCTTTTCATCCTCTCACCCGTCCGCTTCGAAGGTAAAGGTATTGGATCAGAGCGGGCCCAGCGTCTACCTGGCGTGGACTTCCAGCGACCTGAAGGAGGAGCGCGAAGAGATGGCCATTACGCTGAAAAAGGCTGGATTTAATGTACTGCCATCCACCGATTGTCCGGCCGATGACGAATCCTTTAAGGAGAAGGTTCGGGAAGACATGGCACGCTGTTCTTGTTCGCTTCACATGCTTGGCGGTGAATTCGGCAGGCGCTTCGAATTTGAAAGCGAGGTCTCCTTCCCGCAATTCCAGTTCCTGGAAGCAAGAAAAATGATTGAATCGGGCGAAACGGATTTCAACTGTTTTATCTGGATGCTGCCGGAAGCTTCGGCCGGCATCAAACCTGATCAGCGCAATTTTATCAACTTTATCCGCAACAACATTACCCAGAACATGATGTTCTCCAACAGCATGGGGCCGATGCAGCTGGTCGACGACATGCGCGTGGTGATGAAGAAAGAGGAAGAGGAGCTGTTCGACTCGAAGGATACGGAGATCTTCTTCATCTACAATCAGCAGGATGAGGCGGAAGCTAAAATTATTACCGACCACCTGAGCACGGAATACCCGGTTGAGATTATGAACATCCTGCCAGACGGTGAAGACAAGTACCGGGAGATCAGCACTCAGCAAATACCGAAGAGCAAGCTGGCGGTTGTCTATTTCAAATATGCCGCCGACTGGGCACTGCCGTTTACCAAACAGGTCTGGAAAACCGTGGGCGGTGCTTCTTCTCCCACTCCCCTGTTCCTTGTTGGAGAGGATGATCCGAGCAGCAACAGGGCGCGAAATTTCAAAGCCCCCAAAGTGGTCTCGTCAATTGTTCCAAAAGAAGAAGTACCCGCTGAGGTTAAGAAGGTGTATATCACCGTAAAGGATATGAGTTAGGTTCTGCCCTATGTTTGATGATTATCAGATTTGCCCCTATACCGGACTGCGATCCTTCACGGAGGAGGAGTCGATCTATTTCAAGGGGCGGGAAGATAACATCGAACAGGCCATCGAGCAGCTGCAGCGCAACAAGTTCCTCATGCTTACCGGTGCTTCCGGCGACGGAAAGTCTTCACTGGTGTATGCAGGCATCATCCCCAATGCACGCGCCGGTTTTCTGCGGTCCAGATATACCGATTGGGTGGTTGCTGATTTCCGCCCCGAACGCAACCCGTTTAAAAATCTCTGCAAAAGCCTTGCCGAACAGCTCGAGATTGAAAATACCGATACGGTTGAATCGGAGCTGAAACACGGGTTTTCCGCACTGATTGATCTTTACAAAAATTCTCCGCGTCACCTCGACACCGAATCTGCCGAATGGACCGGTGCCGACGATGCGGGCAAAGCGGCCCTGAAGCGAAAGTCGGCGAACCTGATGATCCTTGTTGATCAGTTCGAGGAATTCTTCACCAACCCGGAGAACTACCAGCACGGGGCTCCGTCAAGGGAGTCTAACCTGGTGCTTAACCTCCTTCTTGAAACATCGCGCATTGCCCTTGAGGAAAATCTCCCCATTTATGTGGTGTTTACGATGCGCTCCGATTTCATCGGTCAGTGTTCCGCCTTCAGGGGACTGCCGGAGTATATTGGCTTTTCCCAGTTTTTTGTTCCGCGCCTCAACCGCACTCAGCTGCAGCAGGTTATTGAGGAGCCGGCCGTTCTGAGCGGCAACCGGATTTCCCGCAGGCTTACCGAGCGCCTCATCTATGATCTGACCGAAGGTGTGGACCAGCTCCCCATTTTGCAGCACGCGCTGAACCAGATATGGCATGCCGCTGATCAGGGCAGAGAAGAGATGGACCTGATTCATTATGCAATGGTGGGCGGAATGCCGGCGGATGAACTGCCGCAGGACCAGAAGGAAAAATTTCATAATTGGTTCAACAGCCTTCCTCAGGAGATTCGGGACTGCTATCATGAACCGAGCCTGCAGAATGTACTGGATACGCATACCAATAAACTCTACCTCGAGGCCACCGAATACTACAAGCGTGAATCGGGTAAGGATATCTCTGTGGAGGACGTACGCGCCGTCATCAAAACGGCCTTTACATGTCTTACAAAAATAGACCAGAGCCGTGCCGTCCGCAACAGGATGACCCTTCAGGAGATTACCGATATTCTGAACCGTCCCGGAATGGACACGGAGCAGGTGGGTGCCGTGCTCAACATTTTCAGAGAACCCGGCAATACGTTTATACGGCCCTTTATTGCTGAAGACACGGAGGACAAAAAGCTTAAACCGGACGACGTACTCGACATCACGCATGAGAGCCTGATCCGGAACTGGCACTATCTGGAAGAGTGGGCGCTTGAGGAGTACGAGGACTACACGGTGTACCTGGATTTTGAAAAGCAGCTCAACCGCTGGGTCGACAACAATAAATCGAGCGGGTATCTGCTCTCAATCGGCCCTCTCACATTCTTTGAAAACTGGTACGAACGGGTGGAACCCAACAAGTACTGGATTTCAAGATATCTGCCGGATGAACTTGAGCGTGAAAAGAAGCTTGAAAAAGCGGAGCGGACCCTGTCGAATGCTCGGGACTTTCTCCAGCAGAGTGCCCGGCGGCATGCCGTAACCCGCACCTTTATGAAGTACGGTGCCAAAAAAATCGGTGGTGTTGTTTCCGTCATCCTGCTGCTGGGGCTGGGTGCGTATGGCGCCTGGAATGCCTACCAAAAGCAAAACAGCTCGGTACTTGAATCCATTAAGGAAGAGACCATTGCGCTCGCAAACCGGCCCAATCTTTCGCTTCAGTCTACCGTACCCCCTCTGGTCGAAATGATGATCATGGATGCAGTAACCATTCCCGAGATCCTGGAGGGAATTCATGAACAGGACCAGAAAATCAGGGTTGCCAACGGCATTGCCTCAAACCTGCTGCTTCAGGGAAGAAGCCAGCCTGCTGCGTTTACCTTTAATGCATTAAGCAAAGCAGACAGTCTGCTGAACGTATATCGTCCGGAAGCACAAAGCGTTGAAGAACTTACACAGACACTCCGGTTGCTCTACGATTTTAGCATCACCGCCGAAATGAACCATTATTATCTGCAAAGCGAGGAGTCAGCTGCATTGGTTCAATCGAATGCGGAACGCTCAGCCGAGTGGGCAATGCATATTTTAATGGAGCAACCGGAAAGTTTCTCAGATATTCAGCATCTGCATCTGGCGATTGAAAACGGCCTGAACAACCGGGTTTTCAGTGCTGAAGAGGTCAGTGAAATGCTGTCCGTGCTTTCGCCGTTTGAGCCTGGAGAGCGAAGCAGCTGGGTGATGGATAGTTACCCACCCGACAGGGTGCTGATCCGCGGAGCACAGCCCATATACGGAAACCGGCATAACGGCCTCTATCAAATGATGGCTTATCTCTATGCGGCAGCAGATGAACCGGGGCTCGCCATGCAGAGCGTTGACTCCATCCTGGTAAATCAGAGTACATTTTTTGAAAACGATTATGATTCCCACAGTGAAAATGCAACTCATATAGCCGCTGTATTCTACACGTATGATCACCTGAATGCTCTTGATAGATTTGTAGATGAATATTCATCACGTGCCAACTGGTCGCCCGCCGATTATTACAACCGCCTGGTTTCCAGAACCTATTTAGAACTATACCTGGCTGATCATTTCAATTTCTATACCGGGTCACCCCGATACTACGGTAATCCGCATCTGAAGTTCATGTCGGATGAGATGCTTACTTTCTTTTTTACCAAAATGAGAGAAGATATTCTGCAAAAAAACAATGCGGACGACAGAAACTTTAGACTGGCTCTTTCATACAAGAACGAGGGGATTTTAAAAGCATTCCGCAATGAAATCAGGATGAACCCTGCAGCAAATACATCACTTGCTTCCCTGTTTGATAAAGCCATCACACACTATCGGCGTGTTCCGGAGAGTTATCTGAACCAATCAATTACAATTCCTCTGACCTCCAGCCTGGATATTGCCTCATACCCCCGCAAGCATCTGTTTCTGTTTCCGGATATGAGGATGCCTTTTTACTTCGGAGAACCGAGAGCCAGAACATTTTCATACAACAGCGCTGCATTTCCTGCGTATCTGATCGAAACCGGCTTATTCGGCGATCTCTATTCCGAGCCCGATACACACCGCTATTTCGAAACCTGGATGCAGGATTATCATGCGTCCATGATCTCCCGGGATTGGCTTTTCAGAGAACCTATTGCAAGTTCCACTCTGGAAATCCTTGCCGATCAGCTTGAGCTTCTCAATGCCGCTGAAAACGCAGATCTTAACCTTCTCTACATACACCTGGCCGATGCCGCTTTCCACCGGGGTAACGCTGAAATCGGGCTCTCTCACCTGCGGATGATCGAAACAGACCGGCTGCTCAACTCATTTCAGTATTCGCTGCCATTCTTCATCAATACGCACTCGATGGAGATGGTGGCCCATGCCGTGGCTCATGCCACCCTTCACGGTGAGATTGACCTTGCCCATAGCCTGGTCGACGTATTCCAGCAGCAGGTGAACCGGTCCTCGCTCTACGGATTCGCAAGCCAGCAGCTGTCCCTGAACTATCGCGCGGAAGATGCCGCGATTCAGCTGATCGACTCCGCCCGAACGGAGATGCTGCGCCTTGATAACCCCTCAGTTTTTCAGCCAAACCGGCTGATTCTGGCAGCAGCCATGATGTACCAGGATCCTGAAAACAACCGGGAGGAAGCCTATCAGGTCATTAAGAATTCAGGGAATAAATTTAATGCCATGTTCTATTTCACCGAGTCGCATGGTTTCAATGAGGAATTTTTTGAGGGAATCAGCCACATTCCAGACCTGGTATCCAGCGCGGACAGGCTTGGATTTTATTACTCAATCCTGCATGGATATAACATAAATGGGGAGATAGGTCCCGAATGGGAAGCCTATTACAACAACCAGTTTGTCTTCATTCGAAGATTCCTGCCTTACATAGCGGAGGGTTCATAGATGTTTGATATGCAATCCATATGTCCTTACACCGGCCTTCGGTCTTTTACTGAAGAGGAGAGCCTCTATTTCAAGGGGCGGGACCAGCAGATCGATCAGATCACCGCACTGCTTGAACGGAACAAGTTTCTGATGCTTACCGGTGCGTCCGGTGAAGGCAAGTCTTCTTTGATCTATGCGGGTCTGATTCCAAATGCACGGGCAGGCTTTTTCAAAGCGCAGTACAGCAATTGGGTGGTTGCCGATTTCCGCCCCGAGCGCACTCCGGTCAGTAACATGGCGGAAGCTATCTCCGACAAGTTTATGATCAATCCTGCCACGGCCGAAACGGAACTCCGCCGCGGATATTCGTCCCTTATTGACCTCTATACCAGTTCCAAATTCTACGTTGATAAAAACAGCGAAGAGTGGAAGGACGCATCCGATGAGAAAAGAGCGGAAATGCAGAGATCATCCGCCAACCTTCTCATCATTGCCGATCAGTTTGAGGAATTTTTCACCAATCCCGAAAACTATTACAACGAGGTGCCGTCGCAGGACTCTCAGGTGGTGGTAAACCTTCTACTGGAAACCGCGAAGATTGCCCTGGAAAAGGATATTCCGGTTTATGTAGTCTGTACCATGCGTTCCGATTACATCGGGCAGTGTTCTGCGTTCAGAGGTTTACCAGATTATATCGGATTTTCACAGTTTTTTGTCCCCCGGCTGAAACGAAAGGATCTCAAGCAGGTAATCCTTGAGCCGGCCGAGTTAAGCGGAAACCGGATTTCACAGCGCCTTGTGGAACGGCTGCTTTACGATCTATCCGAGGGTGTGGATCAGCTCCCCATCCTGCAGCATGCGCTCAAACAGATCTGGCGTGCAGCCGATGACGGCAGCGAGGAGATGGACCTTATCCACTACGCCAAGGTGGGAGGCATGCCCGCAAATGAGCTGCCGGAAGAGGATCAGCAGAATTTTCTCACATGGTACAAAGAGCTGCCGGAGTTTCAGCGCGGCTACTACAAGGATACGGGGCTGAACCGTGTTATCGAAATTCATGCAGACCTGCTGTTTGAAAACGCCTGGAATTATTATTCGGAAAACTATCCGGATCATCCCATATCCAAAAAGAGGGCTGAACGGATCATCTCCACAGCTTTCAGCTGTCTCACCAAGATCGACAACAGCCGCGCCGTCAGAAACCGGATGAGCCTGCAGGAAATTACCGATATTATCGACTCTCAGGGCATATCAAGTGAGATTGTCGGCAGGGTGCTTAAACCATTCAGGGAAGAAGGCAACTCCTTTGTCAGGCCTTTTTGCACCGATGATCCCGATTCCTGTGAACTTTCCGGCGATGCCGTGCTCGACATCACCCATGAGAGCCTGATCCGGAACTGGACCAGGCTGCGTGAGTGGGCACATCGTGAATTTGAATTCTACTCTATCTACCAGGACTTCAAAAAGCAGCTCGACCGCTGGAAAAACAGCGGAAAGAGCAGCAACTTCCTGCTGCCCATCGGTCCTCTCTCCTTTTTCGAGAACTGGTACGCCGAATGTCGGCCAAATCCGAGCTGGATCCGCCGGTATTCTGAAATAGAGGGCGACAAACAGGCCGAACTGGAGAGCGCCGGTCACCAGCTGCAGGATATCCGGGAGTTTCTGAAACGTAGCGCCCGAAAAGTTGCGATACCTCGTGCATTTATGAAATACGGCGCAAAGAGGATTGCAACCGGTTTTGCTATTTGGGCCATGATTATTCTATCGATTATATACTGGATTGATGCAGAGCAGAAACAGAATGATTCGGTTGTTGAAACCATACAGGAACGCTCGGCTTCGCTCCTTCAAAGCAACGAAGTGAACTCTGAAATTAAAGCGAACAACCTGCTGATCAGTGAACGCTATGAACCCGGATCACTTGCTGAAAGCATTTCTGAGTTCAATCCTCGCTCCGCACTTACTCTCTCTGTGGATCTTTACAGGCAGCTTCTGATGTACAATAAATACGACAAAAGCGATCTGAAAGGGGATCTTATTCAACAAGCACGGGAACGAATGGATGCCATGCTGGATGCCGGAACAGATCCGCCCTTTCTGCTGAATGAGCTGAACCAGTTCACCACCATGCTGGCTTACGACAACTATTATAATCCGGAAATACAAACCGAGGAAATTTTGCGGAGCTACGCGGATGAAGGATACAATCTGGCCCTCTCCTTCTTCAGCGATACATCTCTCTTCCGGCCCACGATCCCGATCGAACTGAATTACGCGATTCAGCAGTGGCTTACATTCGGCAGCGTTACCCCTGCGAAATCTGAGGTTATCCTCGACCTGATATCACCGTTTGAAAACGCCGAGGCTGAAGAGATGTTTCGCGTCTATTACCCGCGCGGCAGCTACGAGATCAACGGCCGGGTAGCCAACAACTTCAACGGAGGCTATCACACCCTCGCCTCTCTCTATGCTTCTGAAGGAGACTCGGACCATGTAATTGCGAGCTTTGAACAGATCCGTGACTCCGGTCAGGATGAGTATTTCATCGGCAGCCTGTTCAACAACTACAACCATATTCTGGCCATCTTCTACCAGTTCGGGCACGACCGGCAGGCTGCACCAATGGTTGCCTGGCTGGGTGAGAACTACGAATCGAATGTGCCGCTGACCATCTACCGGAACTCCGTGATCCGCGCCGGTTATATGAGTGCTTTTTATCGTGTGAATGTTCAGAAAAATATCTTCCGTGCATTTGGCGGCTACTTTTTCCCAAATCTGACCCTGGCCGACCGTGAAGTGTTTGATTCGCTTGCAAACAGATATGAATCGATGATTCGTGCCATTCCGGACGAAAACGAAAGAAACTACACTTTAGCCATCAACAAGAAACGGCGGGCCGTATACAACCATAAGTATGCTTTCGACCGGGGTTTGATTCCCAGGCTGGATGAACTGACCGGCCTTCTTGACGAAGCCGTTGAGCATTTTCGTATGGTTGATGAATCTTTTCTGGATGAGGAAATTCCTGTAACCTTGCCCTATTTCGGGGAAGGCGTGCGGAGCATACAGATCAAAAGACGCAATCTGTTTATTTATCCCGACTATATGGAGGGATGGTTCAGCCGAACCTACCACTCGGATCTCTTTTTCAATTACATACACCGGAACGAGCTGATAGAGGAGTTTTACCGAACGCCCGAGGAGCTCGACATGATTCACCTGTGGCTTGCCAAGGCGTACGAGAAAAAACCGAACATGGAGTATGTCAAGTTTGACAATAATTATACGCTATCTGATGAGGTTCATTCCCGTATCCTGTCCGTCATTGAAGAACATGCTGTTGGCCCGTCCTTCGACCTGAACCTTCTAAGCCTCATCATGGCAAACAGGGAGTTCGACAAAGGCAACACAGAAGAAGCCTTGGAGCATTATGCCCGTTTTGACGAAGATAATTTCCAGGCTTCCAGGGACCGCTATGAATACATTGAAAAAACCTTTTTCATGAATCAGATGAAAGACATCGCCGTGAATCTGGCAGTCGCGGGATACCATGACGAAGCGCTGGCCATGGCTGAACGATTTGAAGCGGAACATGAGAAAGCCTATGCCTATATATTCATTGCAGAAAATGTCTACCTGGAGGCTCAATCTCCCGAATCCTTTGTTTATCTTGACTCAGCCCTTACCAAAGCAAGCCGTGTCGACTTTTCACAGTTCGATTACGGAGTGAACAGGCAGATCGACATTCGTCAAAACCTGATCCTGCTGCTCTCCAGAATAGGCGGGCGCGAACTCAATGAGATTTCGAACGATGTGCTTCGCGAGATGGTCGAGGATGTTAAGTTTTCAGGAATCTTCAGCCGGGTATTTGGCGTGGCAGAGGAGGGCAATTTCTACAGGGCCATGACGGCCATGCCACCCACGTTAACGGAAGGTCAGGAGCTCTTCCTGCAGTCACTGATTCTCCGGCAGGCTGCTGTAGCACAGCAGACAGCTGAGGAAGCAGCTCGCTGGGAACCCATGGATACCTTTTTCACCCACGATTTCAACTATGTATTCTACCTGCCCAACTAATCATGAACAGATATAACACGCTATATTATCTACTGATCCTGCTGCTGATTACCGGTGCCTTTGCCTCGATGGCCCAGAACGGGTACGGCATCAAGCTGATGGGTGGCGTGGCAGCAGCGTTTAGTCTGCTTTTTCTGGTTCAGGCGGTGGACTATGTTCAGACTGGAAAATCAAAAATATTTCCGCTGATCGAACTCGTCAGCCTTGCCGTACTTGCCGGTATAATCAGCCTGAGGGTATTTTATATCCATTTTCCTTATGTGGAGCTGATGTACGGACTGGCCGGGATCTGTCTGTTGGTTGTATATGCGATAAAACTGAGTAAGATATTTCCGCAGATACGCGAAGAGAATTCGTTTCTCTCATGGATGGTACTTCTGTTTTTCGGAAGCCTTGTACTTTTTATTCTTTCCCTTACCCTTACACCCTTCTCTCCCGGGCTGGCAGAACCCGCAGGCATGGCTGCATTTGTGCTGATCCTGTTTTTTGCGCTGGCTTCAATTGCAAAAAATGAGGTGCTCTACCAGGGAGAAAACGTTAATGCGCTCAAAATCGCCACGCGTGAAGAGCCCCGGGCCGTCATGATCCTCTCCATATTTATGCTCTTCAGCCTGTATATCGGCATGAACAGAGTAAACCTGATCCCGTCCATCTACTCGGATGAATACCCGCGTGCCTATTTTGAGCTTGTGAACCGTGCCGAAACCGGCAATGAAGAGCCCGTAGACGGACAGTACCGGCACGACCGGTTCCAGCAGGAGTATGAGGAGTTTATTGAAAAGCATACGGATACGTTTGAGTATTAGCATCTGGGATTGATATGTGATGGACGATGAGTGATGTGAGATGTATGAGGATTTGTTTCACTTCACTTTTTCTGGATTCTCACGCCATAATTGAACTCATTTATTCTCTTTTGAATGATCAAAAGAGACAACGCCGTAGGCATCCCTTCGGGAAAATCACCGGCGAGCAGATCCTCCGGTGGGAGATTTCCCGCCATCCGGCGGATCCAAAAAATGAGCTCCACTTCGCTCCGGCTCGCGATACTCGCCTATGCTACGATCGGGATGACAAGGCACGGGGGAGCAGCGGCGGCGCACGAGAATCCCAAACTCAGGAATAAATTTTTCCGCGCCGCCAATTCCTGGCCAATGCATCCAAGCGCTGAAAGCGCGGCAATCAACAGCCCGGTGCAAAGCGCCGGGTTGGGAAACCGTAGACAATTCAACCCTGAGACGCAATTTATACCAACGCTCACAATGGTATCGAGGGGTTGTATAACCAGAAATGCGGAGGGTTGGAAGGCCCAGTGTTTCATCCCCTCTCCCGGGTTCTTACTGGCACCTCCGTAATATATTTCATGGTTTTTCCACGATCTGGCCCGGAGGTTGTGGCCGCTGGCGCCTGGGGGGCTACCGATCAGATGTTCCTCCGGAACATGGGGAATAGAACAACAGAGCTCCAAGCCGAAATCGATTCCCACAAATCAATACCGACCATCTGTTTTTGGGTTTCAACACCCAACGACGGAGGCGTTAAACCTCAATAGCGCGGGGCTATGCGGAACACACATTCCAAACCCCGAGGCTTGATCTTGATCAGCGTCAGGATTTGTGTCGAGGGGTCGTGGGAAAATTACCCAAATGAAACGCTGGGGATTTCCCGCCATCCGGCGGGTCCAAAAAATGAACTCCACTTCGCTCCGGCTCGCGATACTCGCCTATGCTACGGTCGGGATGACAAGGCGCGGGGGAGCAGCGGCGGCGCACGAGAATCCCAAACTCAGGAATAAATTTTTCCGCGCCGCCAATCCCTGGCCAATGCCTCCAAGCGCTGAAAGCGCGGCAATCAACAGCCCGGTGCAAAGCGCCGGGTTATGATTCACCCTCCGCCCAGCCCCGAGGCCGAATTCAGGTCAACGCTCGGATTTGTGTCGAGGGGGTTGTACGGCTAGATATACAGAGGGTAAAAGACCCCTGTCTTTCTTCCCCTGTTCCGTGCTCTGTGGAGAACCTCCGTACTTTATTTCATGGTTTTTCCACGATCCGCCCCGGAGGTTGGCCGATGGCGCCCGGGGGGCTACCGATCAGATGTTCCTCCGGAACATGGGGAACAGAGAAACCGACGAACCGATGAACTGATGAACTGATGAACTGATAAAGTAGATATCATTGACCACCGACCTTCTACTCTCGACGATTATCTGCAAATCATTTTTCGATTTATGGCTCTTCGCTTTGAATCACTTCTGCCTTTTGCCTTTTGCCTTCTGCCTGACATACTGTAGCCCTGACAAACTGATCACTCCTTCAACCGCTTCAGGCTCCACTCTTTGTTCTGCGACCGCAGGTAGGTTTCGCTGTCCAGCACATAGGTGTCAAAATGTGCCAGATCCCGGATCGACTCCGATTTTTCGATGACGGTCTCCAGCCCCTCCTGCATCTGCTGATACTTGAATTCCATCTCTTTGGTATTGTTGGATTCCAAATAGGTGGAAATCAGCGCAATGAATCCCACCAGCATCCCGATCAGGCTTATATCCACAATGTAGGCCGGCATGGTGTAGAATTCACCGATAATATTGAGCATCCCCCAGACAAGCGATACGGCCAGCATCAGATAAATGACGGTTTTGTAGAAAAACATCTTCTTTCTCAGCTGAGCCCTTTTTTTTCTAAAATAGGCCAGCTGATCCGCGAGCCGGTACTTTCTGTAGTACTTTTTCTTCCCGGCAAGGTCATAGGAGAGAACACGCTTCTTCAGTCCGATCAGCCGGCTCATATTGATGAGATATCCGTGCCATACAAACGGTTTCAGCTGGTCGATGTACTGTTCAAACTCGCTTTCGGAATAGCAGCCCGACTCATTGTTTTCCGACCGGATATTGAACAGATAGAACCAGATCTCACTGCGGATCTGCTCCGCTTTCGCACGATCCTGGGTCCATTTGCCAAAGCTGGTTTTGTCGGAGAGCCTAAGCTGAAGCGTCACAAATACACCCGTCATAGAAATAATAACGGCAATAATCCGGACTACCGGTGCATATCCCCAGAACATGGTGTCCGGTATATTTCCGAACTCATCAAAGAAGACAATGACACCCAGGATAATCAATCCCGTAATCAGTCTTTGCTTCCATTTGTTCTGATGATAGGTAGCAGAACTGTCGAGCTCCCTGAAGACCGGGATGATGGAATCGAGCATGTCCACTTCGTTGGGCTTCTCTTTCGCTTCAGGCCAGACGATATGCACTCCGATGCGTCTTCTTTTCAATTCCTCCACAAAATGGGAGGTACCTCCATCTTTCAGTGCTTCCTGCGGACGCATCAGCGCCATGGCTGTGACAAGCTCTTTGTCCCCGCCCGCCTCCGTCATCGCATACTCAAACATCGATCGGTTGCATTTTTCAAAGGGATTTTCGTCTGCGGTTGCATCCCCTGTATATATCACCTTATCGGCCGACCCAAGGATACGCTCAAATTCCTTCTCCCAATTCACAGGTTCGCGTGTGCTCTCTTTTTCAAACAGCACAGATTCCTCAAGGAACCGCTCTTTTGCAAATGGTAGAAAAACGATGAGCGGAATTCCCATTTTCAGCACTTCATCGGCAAAAATCATATCTCCGCCTGCACCCAGGCTGGTGATAGCAATATCAGGCGCGTCATGGCGCATCTCCTCCTCCAGATACGTGCGGATAAGCCTGCGCACATCCTCCATCATATCAACCCGAAACCGTTTTTCTTTACGGCCGGCCGCATCAATCAGATGACCGGTAAACAGAATTGATCGTTTGGCGTCGCTTTTTTCGGGCATTACACAGTAGTGCATTTTGAGATTCTACCGGAGAGCAACCTGCCATCACACCGGGAGATATTTGATGCAAAAATATCCTAAAAAATGATCAAATGACGAATTATTACCTTCAATGCATCTAAACTGTTGCTCAATCACTAAAACCTGAAACATTTGAACAACTTCTTACAAAAAGCGCCAACGACTCTCCTCAACTTTTAGTAACATCAGTGCAATGTCTATCAACCTAAGAAACCATTCACATGACACGTTTTCTGATTGCACTGCTTACTTTTCTCATAGCCCTGCCGGCAGGTCTCATCGCACAGGATAATGGCGATGATGGCAAATGGGATGTAAACACACATCGCGCCGGATACGAAGAAATTTCCTTTGAAACCGACGAAGGCACCTGGATGAACCTGGATGTGAGTCCGGACGGCTCACAGATTGTATTCGATATGCTGGGTGATATCTATATCATGCCGATTGACGGCGGCGAAGCGGAGCTGCTGCGCGGCGGACTCGCCTACGAAATTCAGCCCCGGTTCAGCCCGGACGGCTCACAAATCTCCTTTACAAGCGATGCCGGTGGCGGCGACAACATCTGGGTGATGAACCGCGATGGCTCGGACGCCAAACAAGTCACCAACGAGAGCTTCCGCCTTCTCAACAACGCCTTCTGGACACCCGACGGTAACTACCTGGTAGCCCGCAAACACTTCACATCAGGACGCTCACTCGGTGCCGGCGAGATGTGGATGTATCATATTACCGGCGGATCCGGCATTCAGCTCACCGAGCGGCCCAACGACCAGCAGGATGCGGGTCAGCCGTTTGTCTCCCCCGACGGACGCTACGTCTACTACAGCCAGGATGTTTATCCCGGCGGATTCTTTCAGTACAACAAGGATCCCAACAGCCAAATCTACGTGATTAACCGGTACGACCGGCAGGAAGGCAATATCGAACGCGTGACCGGCGGGCCGGGCGGTGCCATCTCACCAACCCTTTCCCCTGACGGAACCCGCATGGCGTTCATTAAGCGGGTGAGAACCAAGTCGGTCCTTTTCATCCGCGATATGGAGAGCGGTATTGAGCGCCCGGTATATGACGACCTCACCATCGATCAGCAGCAGGCGTGGGCGATCTTTGGTCCCTACACCAATTTCAACTGGACGCCCGACGGCAATCATCTCATTTTCTGGTCGAAGGGCAAGATCAACAAGCTGAATGTGAATACACTCGAATCGGAGATCATCCCATTCACTGCCACGGCTACACATCAGCTGGCCGACGTGGTCCATTTTGAATCTGATCCCGCGCCCGACACCTTTACAGCCAAGGCGATCCGCCACGCCACCACCTCCCCCGACGGCAGCCTTTTGGTGTTCAACGCGGCCGGCTATCTCTGGAAGAAAGAGCTGCCCAACGGCACACCGGAGCGGCTCACAAGCGAAACCAACCTGGAATTCGAGCCCGCTTTTTCACCGGACGGAAACGCCCTGGCATGGGTTACCTGGAGTGATGAGGAGATGGGGGCCATCAAAACGATGCGCCTGAACCAGCGCAGGGCCACTCCGCGACAAATCACAACCGAGAAAGGCATTTACCGCGAACCCTCCTTCTCACCGGACGGCAGCACGATTGTGTTCCGGCGTGAGAACGGCAACAACCACATGGGATACGCGTGGACCGAATATACGGGCATCTTTACCATACCGGTCGATGGCGGGGAGATGAAGAAGGTCCGTGACGGCGGCGGCACACCCATCTTCAATGCGTCCGGCGACCGCATTTTTTACCAGCAGGGCACCAACTTCCGCAGTGTGGACCTGAACGGACAGGATGAGAAGCACCACTTCCGTTCCGAATATGCACTCGGCTTTACGCCCAGCCCCGACAACCAATGGATCGCCTTCCATGAGCTCTACAAGGTGTATATCGCCCCGATGCCGCAGGTTGGTGATGACATCACCCTGAGCGCCAACACACGCGCCATTCCGGTCACTCATGTGGCGCAGGATGCGGGGTATTACCTACACTGGTCAGGTGACGGACAAAAACTGCACTGGACTCTTGGCGAGGAGTACTTCACCGTGGAACTGGCCGAAGCGTTCGACTTTCTGAGCGGCGGAGAAAAAAGCGAGGAGCTGCCTCTGGGTGAAAATGACGGCATCATGATCGGGCTGGAACTGGAAACCGACAAACCGGAAGGCGTGGTGGCTTTCACCAACGCGCGCATCATCACCATGGATGGCGATGAAGTGATCGAAAACGGGACTATCGTGGTTCGTGACAACCGGATTGAATCAGTGGGTGCAAACGTATCCGTCCCAAGCGGGGCCCACGTTGTGGATGCCTCCGGTCACACCATCATGCCCGGCCTGGTGGATGCCCATGCGCACATCGGCAACTTCCGGCAGGGACTGAGCCCGAACCAGCAGTGGGAGTATTTTGCCAACCTGGGGTACGGTGTTACAACCGCGCACGATCCCTCCTCCAATACGGAGATGATCTTCTCGCAGTCGGAGATGGTGAAAGCCGGGAATATGATCGGTCCGCGCATTTTCTCTACCGGACGCATCCTGTACGGTGCCGAAAACGTGCAGAAAACCGTTGTGAACGGACTGGACGACGCGCGTTCCGCCGTCAGAAGAACGGCGGCATTCGGAGCTACTTCCGTGAAGAGCTACAACCAGCCGCGGCGGGATCAGCGTCAGCAGATCCTTGAGGCCGCGCGCGAGATTGGCGTCAACGTAATGCCCGAGGGCGGATCCACCTTTACGCACAACATGAGCATGATTCTGGACGGACACACAGGCATCGAGCACAACGTACCTATCTACCCGCTCTACCGGGATGTGCTCACGCTCTGGGAAAACTCCGAAGTGGGATACACACCCACTCTGGTGGTGAACTACGGCAGCATGAGTGGTGAGTTCTACTGGTACCAGCACACCAACGTCTGGGAGAAGGAGCGTCTATTGGAGTTCACTCCGAGAGGCGTGGTCGATTCCCGGTCGCGTCACCGCACCATGGTACCCGAAGAGGAGTATGAGATCGGACACTTCCGGAGTGCGGCGGCGGCCAAAGAGCTGCACGACCGCGGTGTGACGGTAAATATTGGCGGGCACGGACAGCTTCAGGGCCTGGCGGCACACTGGGAGACCTGGATGTTCACCCAGGGCGGCATGAGCAACCACGATGCACTCCGCACAGCAACTATTAATCCTGCAAACTACATCGGCGCGGGCGATCATATCGGCTCACTTGAGCCCGGCAAACTGGCCGACCTGATCGTGATCGACGGCAATCCGCTGGAGAATATCTACGACACCGAGAACGTGGTCTATACCATGATCAATGGTCGTCTGTACGATGCCTCCACCATGAACGAGATCGGCAACTACTCGCGCGAGCGCCTGCCCTTCTGGTGGGAGCGTCAGGGCTACAGCGAGCAGTTCGACTGGCACGCCATCATCGAAGCCGACGCCCACGGCCATAATGTGAACGGGCATTGATACCAGGGTCATCGGATGAGTCAACCCGGAATAGCAACCCATGTTTGAGGGCTACCGCTATTTGCGAAAAACTCATCCGATGACTTTTTATTTACCAGGCTTCATCATCCCTCCCCCGGGGAATACCCCATAGGGATCCCTTCGGGAAATTCCCCGCTCGAATATGCCGACGTACGGTCTTGAAGAAGCTAACAGCTGTCAGCTGTCAGCTATCAGCCATCAGCTTTTTAGAATGAGTGTCCCATCCTTGAACATTGACCGGCTGATCGGTTGTGCGGTTGAACATTCCCCTCCTTTGCGTTCCTTTGGATTCTTGGCGGCTAAATCTATCCGATTTATAAAGATACCCCAAAGTCATGTTTACGAATAAGAAACCAAGGTCTGATAGATTATTCGCTTTGGCTGCGGTGGATTTTGCTGCATACGCGGTTGGGGAATTTCGGGGAGTGCAGCGATTCTTTAAGTATCATGGACTATGTCATTATTATTTTTCAATTTTGTAAAGACGCAAATAAGGAATTTGTTCTATTTGCCGAATCAAAAAAAAATTATCGGAAACAATCCTCATGGTACTTGCATGGTCGGTTTCCAATGTGTCACCGGAAATTTTATTTACCGGATTAAGATCTTGATCAAATATATCAATACTATAAACATCGTCATTTAGTACCAGTGCAAGAATTTTATTGTCCCAAAAATTTAAGTCAATAATTCGCTGTCTTATTCTTAGAATGCGCCCGTCTGCCTGGATATTATTATCTGTTTCATTCTTGACATAGGAATCTATCAAGACTCCATTCCAATCATACTTTTCGATTTTATATGGGTTAGGATAGCTCACATAAAAATGGCCTGAACCAGGCAAAACTCTTTCAAAATTACCGGTTCTTGCGATCTGCATCCAATTTGACGGCCGTTCTATATAGGTGTTGATTTCATTTCCGTTGAAATCAATCACATGCAAAATTTTATCCTGAACCGTAGGCCAAAAACCTGTTACCAAGAGTCTATTCTCCTCTCCTAAAAGATGCATATTGGTAGGCCTGAACCGGATATTAAATTGACTTACTAAATCTCCTTCATTACTAAAAATCACGACCCGGCGACTTCTGGCATCTGCAATTGCCAGATTATTCTCACTGGCTGCCAAAGCCGATAGGTCATTGAGCTCACCCGGCCCGTTTCCTTTTTGTATATCAATCTCTCCGAATCTTCTGATTTCTTCGTTTTCAAGAATAAGCAGATGAACTTTATTCAGAATACTGTCTAAAACATAAATTTTATCTTCTACAACAGTAATATCATCTATAGAACCAAACTCGAAGTTGGTTGGGTCTAATGAATTCCCAAAATCTGAAATGTATTTTATTTCCTGGGAATAAAGGTGGCTACTGATACTAAATAATAGAGCTAAGAATAATATTTTTAATTTCATTTTTTAAAAAAATACCCAACATAGATAAGAATGTTGGATGCTAAATTTTTCAATCAATTTTCACAGATTTCATCCGGTTGGCAAGTAACACAAATATAACATTCTGTTTCAGGAGAATTATTACAAATATCACTCGCACAAGCAAATGTCCAGAGTTCTTCTCCAACCCCGCATGGCCTTTCATCTATACATGTAGATCCTGTCATTGCAAGACACTTTACATCTGCTATACTCGAAATTTCAGTCATGAATGCTGAACTGAGTATAATTACTATACCGACCGAAATACTTGCTATTATTTTTATAGTACAAATTATTCAATTGTTATAGATTATAAATTCAGTAATAACCTGCATTGAATAATATAATTTTTCAATACGCACATGTGCGTATTATTTTAAGTACATGTACGTAGTCTCACACCAACGCCTAACTCTTCTTTTAGCCGTTCTTGACTTCCCAGAGCCACTTTTGCAGCCCAAGCCTGCCCTTAACACCGAGTTTATGGCATATGTTCTGTTTGTGTGTCTGAATGGTCCGCTTGGAGTTGCCCAGCTTGTCTGATATCTCACTGCTTGTATATCCTTTTTCTACCAGTCCCAGCACCCTCACTTCGGCGTTATTAAAGCTAACAGCTGTCAGCTATCAGCATTCAGACTTCTATCATTATGCGTCATCCTTGATCATTGCCCGGCTGATCTGTTGTGCGGTTGAACATTCTCTTTTCCGTGACCTCCGTGGCTAACTCTTCCTTCACGCTTCCCCCGGGGAATGAATTCCCCGCTCGCATGTGCCGACCTACGGTCTATCTCAAGCTTACAGCTATCAGCCGTCAGCATTTTCGATTTCATACCTGAACATTGAGCATTGATCGGTTGTGCGGTTGATTATTTCCTCCCCCCGTGGCAATTTACTTTTCCTGATTTGGCGGTAAATCGACCCGGATTACAAGTTTTCAAGATCATCAAGATCTTTATAGCGGCCCGATGCTTTCTTATTTTTCTTTAGATCTTCAAGCGAAATAGTTTGAATGGCAACTCCCTCAATTGTAAAAGAGTTTCTATTTGAATAGCTATCAGAGAAGGTTAAACCGGTCACAGAAGTAATAATATCAATTCGGTTTGGGGGGTAACCTAATTGAATGATCTGGTCTTCTTTGGTAAAATCTTCAACTCCGAGGTCTAGACTACCAAAACCAAAATCATTCAGAACCTCAACAACTTTTGCGGCATTTTTTTTGGTTGGATTAATCCAAAAATCTATATCACCAGTATATCTCACGTAACCGTATAATACGACGGCATACCCGCCTACTAGCAGATACTCAACTTTCTGATCGTTTAATAATCTTGCAAACTCTTTGAACTCGTTGCTCAGCATCAATCCCTTTTAGTTTCATGTACTGTTTGCGCAATTCTTCCAATGCCATCAGCCTCTCCTCCGGCGTTTTGCTGCGCCAGTACTCCCGCTCGTCTTCATACTGCTGAGGGTCTTTAAGGTGATATTTTTTAACATATTTTTCCATGAATGGCAATACTAAAAATACAAAATATTCGAAAGATAAGCGACATTCTAAGCCCGGAATGACTCTTCCTACGATCTATCTCAAGCTTATAGCTGTCAGCTATCAGCCACCAGCTTTTTAGAATTCATGTCCCATCCTTGAACATTGCCCGGCTGATCGGTTGTGCGGTTGAACATTCCCCCCCCGTGCCTTCTGTGGCAACCTTCTCCCTCCGCGCTCTCCGCGTCTCAGCGGTAAAGACTACTTGGATCTAAGCGAACGATATAATCCCTGAACTTACTGGACAGATAAATGTCATCATCAATCCACGCCATATACATCGGGTAAAACGGTTCTCCATCTTGATCAAAAACCCGAATGCTTTTCACATGATGAAATTCATTACCGTCTGTCCTCAACAGGGTGATCATTCCCGAGTGTATGAGCATTACTTCATCATCCCTGTAAAGAAGGCCTGAAATTAAATTTCGGCCTCTTATCACCTGATCGGTTTCAATTTCAACAGGTGGTGGATTCACCAGGACACGCTGACCCACTCCCTGATCAAACTCAACCTGTTCTTCTTCCATTTCGAATTCGGAATAGTGAAGCCGGATTAAACGATCGACTGAAGTATCTGACCCATACATGAATAATAGCGGCATTTGAATGGCAGTCACAAGGAGATCGCCCTGCCCATTTACATCCATCAATACCCTGTTGTACCCGCTTGGTTGCTTACCAATGGATATGATGCGCTTGTGAAAACCGGGATTGACGTCTGGATTGTTCAGGAAGAGCTTCTTTATCAAATAATCCGGATCACTGTTTACCGGATAGAAGAAAAGCGGGTGCCGGTATGCAAAACCGCTTTGCGGAAACATATCCCTGATCTCATATTCCTCAAGGAACTGAAACCGGCTGTCGAACCGGATCACCTTGCCCAGGCTCGCATCCACGATCAAGAAATACCCGTTTGAATATAGCAGCTGATCGATTCGCTGGTATTCGCCCGGTCCACGGCCGGTGAACGTGTATTGACCAAGAGTTTGCCCGGTTTCTGTATCCAGGATCAGGATCGATTGTCTGCCATTATAGACGGTGACCAGGGAATCACCTATATGGATTAAAAAATCGCCGCCAGCCATGGTATCCAACGTTTGAATCACACCGGAAGAATCTACCGGGTCAATCCTAACCTCGATTATCTTCTGCTCTTCTATCAGAACATGGCTTAATTCTGCTTCAGGAAAAAACTCATAGACAGGCGCATAACGGTCTGATACCTCATTGCAGCCAAACCATAAGCAGCTTAAAAGAGCGATGAACATCAGGTGTTTCAGTTTATTCTTCAAATGGATGTACCAAATCCGATTCTCATTCATAAAACTTTTAATACACTGGAATTCTAAGCCATATTTATCCCTGCAAGTCATTATGAATCTCTACTGCCTGTTAATCATGCTATCCTGTGTCAACAATCCAAAGTACTGAATCGACATCCAGCGTACATGCTGTTAGGTGTAAGATCCCGGATTTCATCATAGTTTCACCACCCGATAAACCCCTCCCTCCCAGCGGTCGGGATTGTCGTTGTTGAACTGCACGAATAGCCTTCCATTGCCGGCATAGCGGATGGATCTCATGTTTTCCGGGGCATCCAGGCTCCCCAGGTACTCAGCCTCGGGTGAAAACAGATCAATCTTGAGCGCTTCACCTGCTTCTGTATGCCGCACCACCCATAGGCGACCCTCGCCATCAGGGAAAAAATCAAAGAATCTCCTTTTAAACTCCGGAGGTTCATACTCACCCGGCTCCATTCCGGTCACCTGCATGGCCCGCTCCCGGCCTTCCCGAAGCTGCTCTTTCTCCTCCTGGCTGTAGGGAACGGGCGGCAGCCCTCTGCGCGTAAACAGCAGCTCTTCGCCGGTATCCGGATCCACCCTGAAAACCCGGTAGGAGGTATCGCGGGGAGCGGTATAAAACGCCAGCTCATCGGTAAATTGGAAGTCACAAAAGGTACAGGAGATCTGTTCAAAGGGGGGATTCTCCATCTCCAGCTCCATCTGGTAAAACTCCTCTGTCTCCCGGGTTTCGGAATCATAAATACGCATCAGGATATCACCGGGATCGGTTGTCATCATGGAGAAGGGATGGTTTAAAATTACAAGCCCACTGCCGGTCAAGTGAACCTGTGGATTCCAGCCTGTTTCATAGGGAAAGGTGGTTTCTTCTTCACTGAACAGAGATGAAATGGAAACCCTGGCGCTGTTGAGATCGGCAACGGCAACTCTCCCGTCCGGGTGAATATCAATCGCAATCATGTTCTGGTACTCACCCGGTCCGCGTCCCCTGCCACCACGCGTTTCCAGGTGATTCCCCTCCGAGTCAAAGTGGTTGATCGTATTCAGCGAGCGGTCGAGTATTACTAGGCTGCCATCCAGGAGCACGCCGGCAACCGACGGATTGGGAATCAGGTCCGGGGCTTCAATACTCCAGCGATTGATCTGCTCTAGCGCAACGGGGGCACTCTTATCTGACACACTTTCCGCATCCCCTCCAGTGCAGGATAGCAATCCTGCCGCCACTGCGGTTAACAAACATAAAGCCCAAAGATTCAATCCTTGCATTATTTTAATCCCTCATTCCTGTTTCTGCTCATCTTACCGCCCAGACAATGTAGGGATTCCCGTTATAAAATCAACATTTACCCACTTCATTTCGGTTTTCTTAGGCAATCAGCTTTCAGCTATCCGCCGTCAGCTTTTTCGACTTTATACCTGAACATTGAGCATTGATCGGTTGTGCGGTTGAACATTCCTCCCCTCCGCGTGCTCCGCGCCTTGGCGGTGAAATCATTCTGATATCAAATCGAAATTCAGCTGACCCTGCATCAGCTTAAAATGCTTATCGAGGCTGAACAGGGTGATTTTTTCATCGATAACCTGCTGCAAAATGATCAGATCCGGTATCCCGACTTTATTGATCCCGTTTTTCAAATTCATCAGCTGGTAGCCGCGAACAATGTCCCAGTCAACGTTTAGCGGAATCATCTCTATGGCCTGCAACCCCTCAAGAAGTTCTGTTTCGATTTTTAGCAGCAACGCCGGAGCCAGTTCGGTCAGGATCAGTTCATTGATGCACGCCAGGTCTTCCACAATTAGACGGTCCAGCTTATCGAATCCGCCGGACTTGAAATACTCAATCCATACCGAGCTGTCGACCAGCACCCTGTACCTTGACATCAGCTCCGGTCTCTGAGGGTATCCAGGTCAATATCCAGGTCCACGGTTCCCTTCCTGGCAATCAGCCGTTTCCGTTTAACGCGGTCAATTTCAGCCTGAAGTGCATCCTTGATCAACTGGCTCTTCGTTTTTGCACCCGTTGCCTTCATGGCTTCGTCCATTAATTTCTTGGGTATGTCCAATGTGGTTCTCATATAAAAGTATGTATTCATGCATGATTATACATGCATTTTACGTTTTGCAATGCTGAAAGTCAACCTATCAAGCCCTCACCTTTTGGTGAAAAAAAGCTCTTTATACAGATTTAAAGAACTGATAAATCAACCGCAGCGGCCGCGGAGGAGGCGCTGTGCACGCGGTGACGACCGCCGGTCTGTTTCAAGCATACAGCTGTCAGCCATCAGCTTTTTTTTATGAATCCACACTTGATCATTGTGCGGTTACTCAGTTGCGCGGTTGATTATTTCTCTTCTCCGTGCCCTCCGTGGCATTCCCCCCTCCGCGCTCTCCGTGCCTCCGCGGTGCAACACCTCTTATTTACCACATTATTTGACTTCCTGAACGAAGAATCCCAAATTCTTTTTTATTTAAATAGAAATAACGACTAACCATTCAAACCGATCCTGCACATGGCCGACCAGTACATCCTCGCCCTCGACCAGGGAACCACCAGCTCACGGGCAATCGTATTCGACAAAAAGGGAAGCATTGTCAACGTTGCCCAGAAAGAGTTCAAACAGCACTACCCGAAGGCAGGATGGGTGGAACATGACGGCAACGAGATCTGGAGCACCCAGGCCGGGGTGGCTGCCGAGGCGATTACCGGAGCGGGACTCAACGGCACCAACATCGCCGCCATCGGCATTACCAACCAGCGCGAAACCACCCTGATCTGGGACCGCAAGACGGGCAAGCCTGTCTACCACGCCATTGTCTGGCAGGATCGCCGTACTTCCGACTACTGCGACAAGCTGAAAAAGCAGGACGGACTGATCGAAAAGGTCCAGCAGAAAACCGGGCTGATTCTCGACTCCTATTTCTCCGCCACCAAGATCAAATGGATTCTGGATAACGTGGAGGGCGTTCGTGAACGAGCCGAAAAGGGCGAGCTGGCTTTTGGCACCATGGACACATGGATCATCTGGAATTTTACCCGGGGCGAGCACCACATCACCGACGTGACCAACGCTTCCCGCACCATGATTTACAACATCCACGACCTGGAGTGGGACCAGGAACTGCTGGAGCTGTTTGATATCCCCGAAAGCCTGCTGCCGGACGTAAAGCAGTCGAGCGAGGTATACGGAGAAACCAAGACCACGATTTTCGCCTCAAAAGTGCCCATTGCGGGCATTGCGGGTGATCAGCAGGCCGCCCTGTTTGGTCAGCGCTGTATCGAAAAAGGCATGGTGAAGAACACCTACGGCACCGGCTGCTTTATGATTATGAATACCGGTGAAAAAACCATCAAATCTGAGAACAACCTGCTCACCACGATCGGCTGGCAGGTGGACGGCAAGGTGACCTACGCCCTGGAAGGAAGCATTTTCATCGCGGGAGCCGTGGTGCAGTGGCTTCGCGATGAACTGGGCATTATCCGCAAATCGGCCGACGTGGAAAAGCTGGCCGCATCGGTGGATGACAATGACGGTGTGTATCTCGTACCGGCCTTCGCGGGCCTGGGCGCCCCGCATTGGGACCAGCACGCACGCGGCACCATGGTTGGCCTCACACGAGGATCCAACTCCGGCCACATCGCACGGGCCGCCCTCGAGGGCATCGCCTACCAGGTGATGGATGTGCTGAAAGCGATGGAGGCCGACTCCGGGATCGATATTCAGGAACTGCGTGTGGACGGGGGCGCAACTGCCAATAACCTGCTGATGCAGTTTCAGTCGGATATTCTGCAGTCACCCGTGATTCGTCCCAAGACCCTGGAAACCACCGCACTCGGCGCCGCCTACCTGGCCGGACTGGCCGTCGGCTACTGGAAAGACCATGAGGAGATCAATGATCAGTGGCAGGTGGACCGCAAATTTGAAGCAGAGATGGATCGCAGCCATGCCGAAGACCTGATCGCCGGCTGGGACCGCGCACTCAAAGCCGCCAAAGCATGGTCCGGGGAAAGATAGGGTTCACCCCTCCTGCGTGTAAAGAAATACTACGGAGGGCAGGCACAAAGACGAAAGTACGCGGAGGAATTAAGTTTAAAGCCACACTAGCTTTGAAAGCCCAAAATCCAAATAACAAATTCCAAATTCCCGCATAGCGATCCTTTCGGGGCAAACAACTGACAACTGACAACGGACCACTAACAACCTACAAGCTGACAGCTGATGCCTGATAGCTGACAGCTCCCAACAATCAACCACTAACCACCACCAACAATCCAATTTCATGCAACGACAACGAATGCTCGACCAGGCAAAGAACAAACCCGGATATTTTGACGTGATTATCATTGGAGGGGGCGCAACGGGCCTGGGTGCGGCCGTGGATTCGGCCAGCCGGGGCTACAGCACGCTTCTGCTGGAGCAGCACGACTTTGCCAAGGGAACGTCAAGCCGGTCCACCAAGCTGGTGCACGGCGGGGTTCGATATCTGCAGCAGGGCAATGTTACGCTCGTACTGGAAGCCCTGCGAGAGCGCGGACTGCTTATCCAGAACGCCCCTCACCTGGTGCGGAATCAATCGTTCATCGTACCCAACTACGACTGGTGGGAAGGGCCGTTTTACGGCGTGGGAATGAAAGTGTACGACATGCTCGCCGGCAAGCTGGGGCTGGGTCCGTCAAAGAATCTCTCCCTCAAGGAGACCATAAAGCATCTGCCCACGCTGGAGCAGGAAGGTCTGCGCGGCGGGGTGATCTATTATGACGGGCAGTTCGATGACTCCCGCATGGCCGTGAACCTGGCCCAGACGGCGGCGGAACACGGAGCGCTGCTGGTGAACTATGCAAAAGTGACCGGGCTGATCAAATCCAACAACATGGTGGACGGTGTGGCCGTCAGGGATCAGCTGACCGGGGATGAGTTTGAGCTGAATGCACGGGTTGTGGTCAACGCCACCGGCGTCTTTACCGACAACGTACTGAAGATGGACGATCAGGAAGCCAGAACGATGATCGCCCCCAGCCAGGGCGTTCACCTGGTGATCGACAAGGAGTTTTCGCCGGGCGAGTCGGCCATCATGGTTCCACACACCGATGACGGACGCGTGCTTTTTGCGGTTCCATGGAACGGCAAAATCGTGGTAGGCACCACGGATACGCCGGTTGACGATCCGGATCTGGAGCCGAAAGCCATGGAAGAGGAAATTGATTTTATACTGAAGCACGCCACGCAGTACCTCACCGGAAATCCAACCCGGAAAGATGTTCGAAGCGTGTTTGCGGGACTGCGTCCGCTGGTAAAAGCGGGCGACGGAAAAGACACCGCCTCCCTCTCCCGCGATCATACGCTGATCGTATCCAAATCCGGACTGGTCACCATCACCGGAGGCAAATGGACCACCTACCGGAAAATGGCCCAGGACACCATCGATCAGGCCGCAACGGTAGCCGGACTGAATGTGCAGGAATGCGTCACCGAAAACCTGCGTATCCATGGATGGCTGAAGAACGTAGACAAGGAAGACCCTCTGTACCACTACGGATCAGACCGTGTGGAGATTGAAAAACTGATCAAGGAGAAGCCGGAACTGGGAGAGAAGCTGCATGAACGTCTCCCCTACCTTAAGGCAGAGGTGATCTGGGGTGTTCGAAATGAGATGGCCATGACCGTGGAAGATGTGCTCTCCCGCCGCACGCGTGCACTGCTTCTGGATGCACAGGCAAGCGTGGATGCCGCCCGGGAAGTGGCCGAGCTGATGGCCGGCGAGATGGAGCAGAACGGCGACTGGATCGCGCAGCAGGTGAAAGAGTATGAAGCCCTGGCCGATGCCTATATCCTGAAGTAAAGCCAGGGATATGGGCCGTTCCTACGGCACTTTGATAATGGTGGTGTCAGCTCTAACCCCGGAATTTATTCCGGGGAAAACAAGGTCAACACAAGTAGAGAGTGCCATCGGCACGGATCATGTAGTCCCCGTACCACATAAGATTGCGTTACTTGGTAGCAACCTCCACAGATATCTACCGTACCTGCGGCGCTTGGAGTTGAATCGAATTAAAAAATTACGACAGATACTTCGTTGTTGCCCATAACTAGACTGCCAAAACCCCTGGCCTCACATACTCTGAAGCTATGCCGCAGGAAACGTCACTTCAAAAATTGTACCACCGTCCGGACCCGGTTTCAGCTTATACTCTCCGTCAAGCTGATGCGACAGTGTTTCGATCAGTTTCATTCCAAGAGACGGATTCGGAGGCATATACCCCTCTTCCGCGATACCTACTCCGTCGTCAGTAATGGTCAGAAAGATTGTATTATCCTGCTGACGAAGTGAAACATTCAGCTCACCTTCGCTGAGTCCTACAAATGCATGTTTATAGGCGTTCACCACTCCCTCATTGAGAAGCAACGAGAATGGTATGGCCTGGTTGATATTCATGCTCACATTCTCACACTGAAACGTGTTTTTAATCTCTTTATCCGGATCACTGAACGAATCGGCAATCCCATAAACCAGCTCCTTAATATATTCGGAGACCTGGATATCGGCAAAATTATCGGTTTGATAGAGCTTTTCATGGACAAGGGCTATCGACTGTATCCGAAGCTGACTGTCGCGAAGCACGCTGCGTATCTCTTCATCCTCCACATTCCATACCTGCATCTCGATCAGCCCTGAAATCACGGCCAGATTATTCTTCACCCGATGATGAATTTCAGCCAGGAGAACGTTTTTCTCTTTCAGCGACTCACTGATTTTCTCTTCCGCCTCTTTTTGCATGGAAATATCACTGGCTACATAAATGCAGCTCTCCTCTTCCATCTGATTGGTAAGAAAGGTGTATGAAAGGTTTACAGGAATAATGTCTCCGCGACGCGACACAAATCTCGTTTCTATCGGACCGCCCGATTTACGGTTCGTGGTAACATTCTCTTTGATAGCTTCCCTCTCTTCTCCTGCCAGCAGATGCCAGAAACTGTCACCCGTGAGCTCTTCCGGATCAAAGCCGAGTTTTTCACCAACGGCTCTGTTCACCATTTTGATATTCCCTTCACGATCGGTTACAATCAGCATCTCACCCATCGACTGGATGATATTGTTCACATAGGATCGCGAAACCATGCTTTGACTCAGATTTTCAGCCATCTTGTTGAATGTGTCGGCCAAATTAGCCAGCTCATCCTTTGTTGTCAGCTCAATTCTCCTCGACAGGTCTCCGTCTCCCAGCTCTTTGGCAGTGATGGTAAGCTTTTTAATAGGCCTGGATATAGATCTGTAAACAAGCAGGGCGAGCAAAAGTGCTATAATAAAAGCCAGCGCAGAATAAAAAACGATGTTCCGTACCGTGGTTGCCGCAACCTCCTGCAGGTTATCGAGCTGAAGGTCTACCCGCTCGTAGTACGCCGATCTGAGCTGAAGCAGTATCGGAAGAAGTGTATTCCTGAAATAGGGTTCTATGGTAACATTGAACATCTCATCTCCGAAAGATGCCTCTCTTTCCAGATCGAACATTTCTCTTATCAGAGTATCGTAATAGGAAAACGACTGCTGAAGCGAGTCGGTCAGGCTGATAATCTCCTGCTGCATTCCGATTTCACCACTGTCTGTACGCGAGGTATCTATTCCTTCTGAGGAAAGCTCCCTGAGCTCACTTTCAAAGTTGTTCAGGCTGTGAATGGCGATCTCTTCCGACTGCCGTATTTGTGCCGCAACAGAAAGGGATTGATCACCGGCCCGCTGCTTGCCCCTCTCTGTGAGGTAGTTTCTCGTGTAGAGAAGTGAATTCTGAAGCTGCACAGACATCTCAGTGAGCTTCTGGAGCTGTACGGCGGTACTGCTGCTTTCCCTGATCAGATCGTTCTTGATCTCATTGCTGAGGTAGTACGACAACCCGCCTGTAATGAGCACAAGAAGAGCTACGGTCAGAAAGCTCAGGAGTAATTTTGTACCGATTCTCATGGAGTCGATGATATTGATATTTCCTTTCTCTCCCCGATTAACCAACAGTCACTAGGCTGAATGTACAAACTTTCGGATACATCTGTCTGCTAATCTGATATTTTAGCCTTTAAAGTGTTTTTAAGGGGTATAAGAGGCATATTCACCCCTTTAGAAGCTCAAAAATGTATCAGACGGCAGGCATTTTGGCTTCGGTTAATACGAAAGAATCTCTCCTATTTTATTCGATATCTTCTCAACGGAAGGCAACACGTGATTCATCAGGCCCACATTATAAGGCATCGGGATATCGGGCATCGTCAGCCTCTGAACGGGTGCATCCAGGTGGCGGAACTGCGTGTCGGAGATGTCGGACGATATTTCCGAACCGAACCCTGCCGTTCGGGTATCTTCATGCACAATAAGACACTTGTTGGTCTTGCTAACTGACTCATAGACCATCTCACGGTCCCACGGAATAATGGTCCGAAGGTCGATGATATCGGCTGAAACACCCGTCTCTTCGGCCGCCTGCTCGCATCGTTCGCACATGGCACCCCATGTGATGATGGTCAGCTCATCACCCTCACGCAGTTTTCGGGCTTTCCCGAAAGGCACTATAAACTCATCACCCGGGTACGGCTTGCGCGCATATTTGGAGTCGAGCAGGTTTCGGTGTTCAAAAAAGATGGTCGGATTATTGCTACGCATGGCTGATCTCAGTAAACCAACCGCATCTTCCGCGTTTGATGGATAGGCGATCTGCCAGCCAACGATGTGTGCAAAAAAGACCTCATTCGATTCACTGTGCCACGGATCCCCGCACTTTGCAAAACCGCCCGGCATCCGAACCACCATGGGAGCGGCAAAGCGGTTGGCAGTGCGCCATCGCGTGGTGCCCGTATTTTTGATCTGCTCGGTTGCGGGATCGGCATACTTGCGAAACTGAATCTCGGCAACAGGCATCAATCCCGCATAGGCCATTCCTACCGCCCGCCCGATAATCCCCTCCTCTGAGAGGCTGGTATCAAACACTCGCTGGTCTCCGTATGAGGTTTGAAGGCCCATTGTTGCCGCATGCACGCCGCCTTTTGCACCTACATCCTCACCGAAAACGACCAGTCTATCGTTCAGCTCCAGCTCTTTATCGAGGGTTCTGCGAACTCCTTCCACAATATTGATGCGTTGTTTTTCCGAAACCGGTTCTTCCGATCCCTTCGGCGTTTCGACCCCTTCCGGCAACAGCCCCCCAATCAGCTGAAGTTCTCCGGTATCCTCAAAAAAGACATACTTTTTTATGTTTTCCTTTTCGGGATCGGATCGATTCCATGCGTCCTCAGAGGCCTTGCGTGCCGTTTTGCGATTCTTCTCCGCCATCTCCTCCCACTCCTCTTCGGAAACCGTATCAGGTACCAAAAACGATTTTAGCTTGTTTAGCGGGTCGTTTTGTTGCTCTTCCTCAATTTCTGATTCCTCCTTGTATGATTGGTTATCCTGGTAAGAGTGCCCGTTCAGGCGCGGTACTGTCAGGCGGATAAGAGCCGGTCCTTTTCTGCCGCGTACGTACTGTACCGACTGTCCGATCAGCTTTGCAGCTTCCTCCGGGTCGGTACCGTCGCCGTCAAAAATGCGGAGGTTTTTGAAAGAGTAGAGGTTGTTGGCAATATTGGCTCCCGGAGTCTGGAATTCGCTGCTGACTGAAATGCCGTAGCCGTTATCCTCTATAAAAAACAGAACGGGCAAATTCATCGTAGTCGCCATGGTGAGGCACGACCAGAACCCATTGGTTGCCACAGAACCGTCACCGCCCAGGATCACGGAAATGGCTTCCGAATACTCATCCTGTTCTAGTACGTTCTTCCGGTATTCAATGGCCTGAGCCCAGCCGGCAGCCGGCGTGTACTGCGAGCCTACATCCCCGGCCATGGGCAGCACCTTCACCCCGTCACGGTCGGGACGGTTGCATACCACTCCGATATCGCGTCCGTCGCTGTAGCCGCCTGACTTTGCCATACCGGACGCAAGGGCGTCTTCCGGAGTAAGCCCCAAAGTGAGCATCAGCGGACGCGACCTGTAGTATGCACTGGCTGCATCGTTTGGATCGTTGAGGTGCATACCCAGCAGGATCTGAGCCAGCTCATGTCCGCGTGCGGAGAACTGATAAAGAATCTTTTTTGCGGGTACCAGTTCACTCTCTTCCAGGTCGTCTATAGCGCGCGACAGCAGCATCAAATCGGCTGCTTGTTTCCAGTTTATATTGATCTGACCGCTTTTACTTTTTTTGCTCATTCTCTAATAAACTTCCTTTTTTTGGGCCGTACACCTTCTTAAAGCTGTTTTTAAAATGATCCATTTCACTCTCTCTGCCAATGGTAATCCTCACACAGTTTGGCAAACCAAAGGCATTGATCCGGCGCAAAATAACACCCTTTTTCAACATTCCCTGTGTAAAATCAACCGCCTCCCGCTCTGAATCAAGAATCATCATCACAGAGTTTGATACCGATCGAACGTATTCCACATCGTTCATATCAAAAAACCCGTAGAGATCTTCTTTGCCCTTCTCCACCAGTTCAACACTTTTTCTTAAAAAATCGAAATCCCCGTATGCGGCAAGAGCAGCTGCCTGCGCCGCCGCCGTGGGCTCAAAGGTCAGTTTTGCCTTGATCATCTCCCGGATCACATCCGGATGCGCTATTGCATAACCAATCCGTAATCCGGCCAATCCATATGCTTTTGAAAACGTGCGGAGAATCACCACGTTTTCCTTTCGGTACTCCATGGCCGGCAGAAAGTCCGGATACCCTTTCGCATACTCATAGTACGCTTCATCGGCTATCAGCAGTACATTATCCGGAATGCCGTCAACCAGTTTTCTGTATTCTTCAGCGGCAAGGATGGTACCTGTGGGATTATTGGGGTTGGCCAGGTACACCATTTTGGTTTGTGAATCGATTGCGTTCAGCATCGCATCCACATCAAAACCGTAACCGGTTGTTACAGGCACTTTTTTAAGCTCAATACCCCGAACGCCGGTCTGTACAAAGAAGCCTACAAAGGTTACATTGGATGTGACGGCATTGTCGCCGTTTTTAAAAAACGTTCTGCAAAGGATGGAAATAATGCTTTCAGAACCTGCAGCCAGCAGTATCTCCTCCGGTTTCACGTGGTTTTGTTCCGCGATTGCGGTTCTCAGCTTTTCTGCAATAGGATCCGGATAGTCCTGTATGGATTCAAGCGCATCAATCACCGCAGGTTTAACAGCCGGACTGCAGCCCAGCCTGTTTTCATTCGAGGCAAGCTTTGAAATGGAGTCGGGATGATATTCGTTGCGTACTTCAGCAATCGTTTTTCCGGCAACATACGGTTTCAGTTTCTTTATATTCTCAGGAACTATCTCAGAAATGTTCATGCCGTCATGATTTTCTTTATTTCATAATTTGAAACCGTTAAAAGCATCTTTCAGGTACTACTGTGTTTTACAAAATATGCAGCCTAAAGAAACGAAAAAAGCGCTACCAGTTTCAAAACAGAGTCGTAAAATAAAGTGATCAGCATCGAATTAAAAGGAATTTAAAATAAACAGCTATGCCCATAAAAGAGATTGTTATCACCGGAGCCAGTAAGGGGATTGGGTTTGAAACAGCCCTTTTTCTCGCCGAGAAAGGACACCGGGTCACTGCTATTTCCAGATCAGAAGATTTACTGGAAAACCTTCGCTCACACGTACCTGAGCAAATTCGGATCTTACCTATTGATATCACCACGCCGGATGCCGGTTCTGTTGTAGCAGACTTTCTGAGCGAGCATTCCGTCAAAGCAGATATTCTGATTCACAATGCGGGACTTCTGATCAATAAGCCGTTTTCAGAGCAAAACAATGCAGACCTGGAGCGTCAATTTGAAGTGAATGCTCTTGCACCATTCAGAATAACACGGGACATTCTGCCGCATTTTAACTCAAGCGGACATATCGTCTGCATTAGCAGTATGGGCGGATTTCAGGGCAGCAGCAAGTTCCCGGGGTTGTCTGCCTACAGCGCGTCCAAGGGAGCGCTCTCCATTTTAAGCGAGTGCCTGGCTGCTGAATTGAGCGAAATGAATATCGCCTGCAATACACTATGCCTGGGCGCTGTTCAAACCAAGATGCTCGAAGAGGCTTTTCCGGGATTCAACGCACCCGTAGAACCTTCCGAAATGGGCCCTTTTATCGGTGACTTCTGCCTGAACGGCAATCGTTTTTACAACGGACAGATTCTGCCGGTAACCCTTGGCAATCCGGGTTAGCTTCATATGGAAAGATCTGATTCATTTGGTAAATTTGAGCCATCCCCAAACCCCATTCATATTAAGCGGAATGAAAAGACTTATTTCAGTTTTTGCCTTTTTTTTACTTTGCAGCGGTTTTATAACTGAGAAGAGCTTTGCACAATCACCCAAGATTCAGCTGGCAGGTGGCAATGTACTGAATGGAACCCTTACCGGTACCATACTTGGAGCAGCAACCATGGCGCTCAATAACGACAAGGACATCTCTCCGCTTCGGATTGGAATCGGGTCGGGTGTATTGGGCGGATTTGCGATAGCGCTTTATGATGTGGCAACACTCCCCGCCGGACAGGAATTTTTCATCTCAGGGGTGTTCAATGACGGGAGAAACTCGACCGTTATTATACTGCTTGACACATTTTATGGAGCTGCAGGAGGGGCAATCCTTGGTTCCGCTGTCACGCTTATTTCCAACAGTCCGGTTGTTGAAGGGCTGCGCCTGGGTTCCGGAATAGGTGCATGGACAGGATTTGGATTTGGACTTATCGACAGTTTTGTGCTGGCCGAAAAAAACCGCGATTTCATGGCTTCTGCGCTGCTTAACCGATCATCGCTGTTTCAAATCAATACGGGTACCACGGAGATCGGCATTGCACAGCCAACCCTGCATCAGCAGACGGTGATTTCACCAAATGCTCTCTCCATGAATATTGAGCCCGTCATCAATGTAATATCTCTGCGAACTTCTTTCTGACGCAGACGGATATTCAATGACAAAATCTATTCTTTCACTTCTGCAGTCGCCAGTGTCTTAATCAGCTCCCTCACCGTATTTACATGGCCCGAAAGGGAGGGATTTATTCCATCACTCAGGTAGTACCACGCTTCCGGGGGTGAACCCATGCGTTTCCCGAGGGGATCTACAATAAACCCGGGCTTACCAAGCAGGATCTGTCGGATTTGGGACAAATCTTTCTCATCAATTTCAAAATCGAATAGCTCCATTTCATCCAGCAGCCCCGGTATAACGGGAGCGGGCGAGATCCATACGGGCGGGTTGTCCGTTACGGTTTTGATGGCATCCTGAATGGATGCCAGATTTTCCCAGGTTTCAGACAGGGGCAAAAGTGTCCGGCCCGGTAGAAAAGTAAGACGAATGGCATCAAAAAGCCCCAGCTGCACAAACACCCAATCCGGGTCATGGCTCAGCACATCGCGGTGCATTCTGCGAAGCGCCTCTGAGGTGGTATTGCCGGTGATGCCTGCATTGATAAACGTAAACTCTGCCTCAGGTACAGTAATATTCAGGATATGTTCGAAAATGGAAAACCAACCCTGCAGATCATCTGTGGCAGAATCACCCAGTGCAACGATAGTATCATCTTTTTGAAAAGGCAGTTCGTCAACCCAATCCGTAATATCATCTTCTCTCAAAAGCTCAAGAGCTGCTTCCTTTGCATTTTGCCGGAACATGCCTCTCAATTTCTCAAGCTCTGAAGTTTCCAGGCCCATTAGTTCTGCCACAGCTGATTGATTTGTGATGCCTGGCAAGAGTGGAAACTGTTTCTCGAGATTTAAAAACTGAAGCAAGTACTTTTCCAGTGCTTCCTTTTCTTTTTTATCCGCTTTTTGGGTCATTCGATTCTCATTACTGATTCATTAATTGTTTTTTGAGTTCGCTCATCCCCTCTTCGCCTTTCTTCCGGATATGCGTCCATCCGTCAAAAGAGTAGAGCTCGGGCGTGGAGGGATCTACGATGAATTTGGGTATCCCCTTCCGGGTGTAGCTTACCAGCGATGCCGCCGGATAAACTGATAAGGATGTTCCAATCACGATGAAGATATCTGCTTTTCCAACAATTTTAGCGGCCGTTTCCATCATGGGTACCGGCTCACCGAACCAGACGACATTGGGACGAAGCTGAGAACCGTCTGGAGCTTTATCACCCGGATTGATTGGGTTGCTGCCAATATCAACAATGATACTCTCATCTTTTTCACTGCGTGCCTGTTTCAGCATACCGTGCAGATGAACAACGGATGAAGACCCCGCCTTCTCGTGAAGGTCATCTACATTCTGCGTAACTACGGTAACATCAAACTTTGATTCAAGTTCGGCGATAGCTTTATGTGCCTTGTTGGGACGGACACCTGCTGCCTGCTTGCGCCTCATATTGTAGAAATCCAGAACTTTCTCTTTATTGAGATTCCATCCGCGTATGGATGCGACCTCTTGAACATCATAGCCTTCCCACAAACCTCCGGAATCCCTGAAAGTTGCCAGTCCGCTCTCTGCGCTCACTCCTGCTCCCGACAGAACAACGACGTTGGACATGCTCCCTGGATATTTTTTAAATAATTTATCGCTTGCTGGTAATTACAGAATTTGCAGTGAATTCTGAGATTGACAACCTTCTCATACCATAATGGCATTGATCAGCCGGTTTAGGCTTTCACAAACTTCAGCCAGGCACTGTCATCACCATATCCGTCAATTACGGCGGGATTTTCATTGTATGTCAATGAACTCAGGCTGGACTGAATTTCAGCACGTATGACTTTCAGGCTGCTTGATATCATTTCACTGTTAAATCCGGTCTCGCCGAGTTTGATCGTCATTTCCATTGATACCAGGCGGCCGATAGCGCGGCCAAGTTCAACGAGTTTTCGCTGGGGAAGCTTATAGGCAATCTCAAAATTCAGAGTGTCCTTAAAATAGTCGGCTGCATTTTCCGTAAGGCTGTATTCTTTCAAGAATTTGTAGAGGTTGCTCTCCTTCGATTTTCTCATCAGTTTAAGTACAGATTCTGATATCTGCTGATAGAGGATATCGTTTGAACCTTCAAAAATCTGGAATGGGCGGCTATCGACCATTGCACGCCCTGCAATATGATCGAGACGGTACCCTTTCGCTCCTACCAGCTGCAGCAATGACTGTGATGCTTCGTGCATATAGTCCGTTACAACCGATTTAATAGAGTTTGCCTCAACATCCATTCTGGATGTGTTTTTCTCAAGCGGAACATTCGTACTGGTAAAGTAGCTCATGGCTGAACTTACCGTGAAGTAAGATTGCAGTCTGGCAAGGCGTTCCTTTACCTGGTCATAATTAAACAGACTGGATCCACCCACCACGCGCTCTTTACAGTGATCGATTGCTTCATCCAGCATACGTTTTAAATGTCCTGTACTCATGCCCGGGAACTGCAGTCTGCTTCGATGCAGTATATCAAGCATCATAGTGACACCGGTGGTCTTCGGCTCCAGGCGATAAGTTTCGGGAACAGTAATGTTGACTTCATTTTTTCCATATGGCAGCATATAGAGCCCCAGGTTTTTATAATATTCCTGTACTTCAATACCGCCGTTTGAGCTGTCGTGTACGAAAAAACCAATATCACGCCCAAGCTCACCGTTTTTATCAATTCCACGTGCTGTAATGAGCCAATAATCGGCCCATCCTGTCAATCCTGCCCAATGCTTTAAACCATTTATATGGTAGTCGCCTGATTCATCTTGTTTGAATCCGGTTTGCATACGCAGTGCGTCGGAACCGAAATCGGGCTCTGTGATCATGAGACCGCCCATATTTTTTTTGGCCAAAAACCTCTTGAATACCGTGGATTTCATCTCATCCTGCCCATAATTGGCCACCGGCTGCAGAAAAAGAGCCCCGTTAATACCCATCATGAGCGACAGGGGCAGAGACTGATAGGAGGTGGTTTCGAGCATAGAGAGAGCTTCGCTGGTTACGGCACCGCGCCCCTTATACTCCGAGGGAATAAATGTTGAGAGCGGATTGCATTCCAGCACTTCACGCAAAACGTAGGGTGGAATGCCGCGGGTCGCAAGCATTTCATCTTCGTCATTTCGCTGTGTAAACAATTGTGAAAGCTTCTCTTTATAGTCGTTTAGAAATGACAATATATCTTTTTTGATGTTTAGTGACTGAGCAATATCTAAATTCAATGTTCCGTGATCTTCTTAATGTTGAGTCATCATTACAGACATGTATTGAATGCACTTTAATATAACGAAAAAGAAGGCAAAATCATGTCTGCTTACCACCATGAGTACAGGAGTTCCTTGTTTATCGTTCAGATGAATTCAAGCCTGATAAAGGTCTTTGCCTTCATGCGTCTGTTCAGATATCAACTTCACCAAAGGAATTCATTCAGGGCGAGAGCCCGCAAGGCACCGTTTAGCTGGGCAGTACCGGGGGAGGGAAGCGTTGGGAAGAATACGTGATAAGGCGGCGGCCTTGCCCCTTGCGCCGTGCATCCTGTACCCTGTACCGTGCGCCCTGCACCCTGTACCGTGCACCCTGGTTCCTGAACATAAAAAAGCCTCCGGGCGCTGAGCTCAGGGAGGCTTATGGAAAAAATAAGTGATGAGGCGACGACCTGCTCGGACTCCGCCGGCTGGCGGAAGTACCATCGGCGCTGCGGAGCTTATCCGCCGGGGGGCGGATCGGATGGGAACGGGTGGAAATAAAAAAAGGGTGAGGGTGACCATCTGCCCCGAAGGGATCGCTATGCGGCGTGACTCCGCGGCCCATCTGCGCGACTCTGCGAGAAACCCTTAAGGGGAGTAAATCATTGAGGAGCTTATGAGCACAGCAGACGTGGGCTGTTTGTCTGCAACAAAAAAAGCCTCCGTGCGCTGAGCGCAGGGAGGCTTTTGGAAAAAATAAGTGATGAGGCGACGACCTACTCTACCGCGAATGCAGTACCATCGGCGCTGCGGAG
>NZ_QGGB01000013.1 GCF_003150675.1 Rhodohalobacter mucosus
AACAAGGAGCAGCTTCAGCGCGGGATGGTACTGTGCAAGCCGGGCTCAATTACCCCGCACAAGGAGTTTGAGTGCGAGGTGTATGTACTGAGCAAGGATGAGGGCGGACGTCACACGCCGTTTTTCAAGGGATATCGTCCGCAGTTTTATTTCCGGACCACGGATGTAACGGGCTCGTGTGAGCTGCCTGACGGAGTGGAGATGGTTATGCCGGGCGACAACGTGAAGCTGAACGTAAGCCTGATCCAGCCGGTAGCGATGGAGTCGGGACTGAGGTTTGCCATCCGTGAGGGAGGCCGAACCGTGGGTGCCGGCGTAGTAACCAAAATTAATGACTAAAAGGTTTTAGCAAGTGGCTACACAACAGAAGATCAGAATTAAACTGAAGTCGTACGATCATAATCTGATCGACAAATCAGCAGAGAAAATCATACAAACAGTGAAATCTACCGGTGCAGTTGTATCCGGACCGATTCCTCTGCCGACAAACAAAAACATCATCACGGTGAACAGATCGGTTCATGTGAATAAAAAATCGCGTGAACAATTCGAATATCGATCGCATAAGCGGCTGATCGACATTCTTTCAACAGGTTCGCAAACCGTGGATGCCCTAATGAAGCTTGAGCTTCCATCCGGTGTGGATGTAGAAATTAAAGTGTAATAAGATTCCAAACGTACCATGAGTGGTTTAATAGGAAAAAAAGTAGGAATGACAAGCATCTTTGATGATCTGGGGCGCAGTATAGCCGTCACGGTTGTTGAGGTGGAGCCTTGTACCATTACCCAAATAAAAACAGAAGAAACTGACGGTTATAATGCTGTTCAGGTTGCTGCATTCAGTAAGAAAGCCAAAAATGTGTCGAATGCACTTCTTGGTCATTTCGATAAAGCAGGGTCTGAGCCAAAGCGTGTTGTAACTGAATTTCGGGATTATATACCGGAAGGTTTTGAACTTGGTGATGAGCTGAATATCGAAGACGTGTTTTCAGTCGGCGACCGGGTTGATATTGTCGGTATTTCGAAAGGAACAGGTTTTACAGGAGTTGTGAAACGACACAACTTTAGCGGAGTTGGCGACCGGACTCATGGTCAGCACAATCGTGAAAGAGCTCCCGGATCCATTGGTCAGGCCTCTGATCCATCCCGTGTATTCAAGGGTATGAAGATGGCCGGACGCTCAGGAAACAGACGAACAAAAATTCAAAATCTCTCAGTGGCGCAAATACTGCCGGAGTCTAACCTGGTTCTTATTACAGGTTCCATTCCCGGTGCAAAAGGCGGTTATCTGGAGATTCATAATAAATCACAGCAATTAGCCTGATGGAACTGACGATTTATAAAGTTGATGGCAAAAGCAGCGGTAAAAAAGCAACGCTGAGCGACGAAATCTTCGCGGTTGAACCGAATGAAACGGTTCTTTATGAAGATGTCCGCCGCATTCTTGCCAATAGACGACAAGGAACAGCAAAAACAAAAGAACGCAGTGAAGTTCGCGGAGGTGGCCGAAAAGCTTATAAGCAGAAAGGTACCGGAATGGCCCGTAGAGGTTCTATGCGATCACCTCTTCTGAAAGGCGGAGGAACCGTATTTGGTCCTCGTCCACGCACCTATACGAACAACCTGAACAAAAAAGCCAAGCGGCTGGCGCGAAAATCAGCCCTGTCTCTTAAGGTATCGGAAGATGCACTCAAGGTTGTGGATGACTTTACGTTCGAAGAAATCAAAACACGTCAGGTAGTTGATATGCTGACTGCTTTTGAGCTTGAAAACTCCAAGGTGCTGATTGTTACCGCAGATACCGACCATAAACTCTATCTGTCTGCCAGGAATATCCCGGGCATAAACGTGATTGAGGCATTTTCGCCGAATACGTACGATATCATGAATTCTGACATCGTACTAATACAGAAGAGTGCGATACAGGTTTTAGAGAACAGCATTGAACCCAAAGTTGAAGAGGAAGCGGCATGAGTATATTAATTCAACCTCTGATTACTGAAAAACTGACTCGCTTGCAGGAACAGCATCAGCAGTATGCTTTTGAAGTGCACCGGTCAGCTACAAAACCCGAAATCAGACGCGCCATCGAAGAGCGCTATCCTGAGGTAAAGGTAAAAAAGGTGAATACAATTATTGTTCCATCCAAACCCAAAGGGCGGTTCACAAAAAGCGGATTCGTTAACGGCAGAAGCCGTGTCTGGAAAAAGGCGATTGTGACTCTCAAAGAGGGTGAGATAGACTTCTTCAGTGAAATTTAAAAACGTTTTATAACATGGCTACCAAGCAATTAAAACCAATAACCCCGGGACAGCGCCATCGCATTGCACCCGTATTTGACGAGGTTACAGCTAAGAAACCGCTGAAATCTCTCACGAAGGGGATCGACAAGTCCGGCGGACGTAATAACAACGGACGGATCACCATGCGTCGCCGTGGCGGCGGCCATAAGCGCAGAATCCGGGTTATCGATTTCAAGCGCAATAAAATAGGCATTCCGGCGAGGGTCCAGACGATTGAATACGATCCAAACCGAACGGCAAGAATCGCACTCCTGGCTTATGTTGATGGAGAGAAAAGATATATTCTTGCTCCGAATAAGCTCCAGGTAGGTGATACTGTGATCAGCTCTGAAACAGCTGCTCCGGAAATTGGAAACGCCATGCCGCTGAAAAGCATGCCGCTTGGAACAGTTATCCACAATATTGAGATGCAGCCCGGTAAAGGGGGGCAGCTCTGCAGAAGCGCAGGTACTGCGGCTCAGCTTGTTGCCAAAGAGGGTAAGCTGGCAACGGTTAAACTCCCTTCAGGTGAAGTTCGAATGGTACCATCAGCTTGCTTTGCAACGATAGGATCTACCAGCAACCCCGACCATTTCAATACTACGGTTGGCAAGGCCGGCCGAAGCCGATGGTTGGGCAGAAGACCGAAAGTACGTGGTGTAGCCATGAACCCGGTCGATCACCCGATGGGAGGTGGTGAAGGCAAAGCTTCGGGAGGTCACCCAAGATCGCCATGGGGTCAGGCAGCCAAAGGCAAGAAGACAAGAAACCGTAAAAAATTATCGTCTAAGTTTATTGTAAGACGACGTAAATCTAAAAAAGCATAATTAATTAATTACGTATGCCACGTTCACTAAAGAAAGGGCCTTTCGTTCATTATAAGCTTCAGCGAAAAGTTGATGCAATGAACGACAGCGGCAAAAAGAAAGTGATCAAAACCTGGTCAAGAAGTTCAATGATTACGCCCGATTTTATCGGGCTAACCATTGCCGTACATAACGGAAAACAGTTTGTTCCCGTGTATATCACGGACAATATGGTTGGCCATAAGCTGGGTGAGTTTGCTCCTACCCGTACGTTCCGTGGTCATCCGATGAAAAAGGCTAAATAATTTAAAGATATTGGATTGATGGAAACGCCAGTAATTGAAGCAAAAGCAGTACAAAAACATCTCCGGAAAGCACCGCGAAAAGTGAGGCTCGTTGCAGATCACGTTCGTGGAGACCGGGTTGACCGTGCCCTGACAAAACTTGACTTCATCAGCAAAGGTGCTGCCGTTGACGTTGCAAAGGTGATTAAGTCTGCAGCTGCCAACATCCGCGATCGCTTCGAAGAGGAGCGCCTTGACAATGATTTACTGTACATCAAGCGCATTTATGTGGATGAAGGTGTAACACTGAAAAGAATCCAGCCTGCACCCCAGGGACGTGCGCACAGAATCAATAAGCGAAGCTGCCACATTACCGTGGTTGTAGCCAAGCTTGAGGAAGAAACTGTAACTGAAGAATAAACGAGGTTTATACATTGGGACAAAAAACCAATCCTACTGGACTTAGACTTGGAATTATCCGCGGTTGGGACTCCAACTGGTATTCCGAAGAGAACGAACCGGCCATGCTGGTTGAAGACACAAAGCTTCGCGAATACCTTGCTACGCGTCTGCGTAACGGAGGTCTTTCAAATGTGGTTATCGAACGCACACCCAAACGGGTTCTTCTCACACTCAACACATCACGGCCAGGCGTAATTATCGGAAAAGGCGGTGAGCAGATTGAAATGCTTCGTGAAGAGCTTAAAAAGATTACAAACAAGGAAGTTCAGATCAATGTAAGTGAGATTAAGCGACCCGAATTGGATGCCAGCCTGGTTGCCCAGAATATCGCACAGCAGCTTGAGGCCAGGGTGTCATTTCGCCGGGCGATGAAAACAGCACTTTCATCTGCGATGAGAATGGGCGCAAAAGGAATCAAGATCAAATGTGCAGGACGCCTGGGCGGTGCAGAAATGGCGCGGACCGAACAGTACAAGGAAGGCAGGGTGCCGCTTCATACACTTCGCGCCGATATCGACTACGCCAAAGCTACTTCCAATACAATTTACGGCTCGATCGGCGTATCTGTATGGATATTCAAAGGCGAAATTATTGGAGATGTTGACCTTGCACCCGGTTCACAGGCGCAGCAGGAAAGTGAACCAAGCAGAAAACGCGGTGGTCAGTCTGGCGACAGAAAATCACGGCGCTCCAGAAGAAGAAGCAGAAATTAACAGAACCGGTACTGAATTATGTTAGAACCAAAACGTATTCACAGACGACGGGTACACAGAGACAAGCTGAAAGGAAACGCTCAGCGTGGTCATACCCTGGCTTTCGGAAGCTTTGGACTGAAAGCACTAGAGCCAAAATTTATTACGTCCCGGCAGATCGAAGCCTGCAGGGTAACCATTGCACGAACACTGCAGCGGGATGGTAAAACGTTTATCAGAATTTTCCCTGATCGGCCAATTACAAGTAAACCCGCTGAAACCCGTATGGGTAAGGGTAAAGGCGCGCTTGACCATTTCATAGCCGTAGTGAAACCAGGAAGAATTCTGTTTGAAATTGCAGGGGTTAGCGAAGCACAGGCCAAAGAAGCACTTCGACGCGCCTCAAACAAACTCCCGATTAAAACCAAATTTGTGAAGCGTCGGGACTACGACGGAGCATAAGCGTAAGAACAGAGGAAAACTATGAAAGCACACGAATTACGAGATCTGTCGCTTGCGGAACTTCAAGCCCGGCTCAAGGATGAAAAAGAAGCACTGGTAAACTTCAGGTTCAATAAAGCGATTGCCGGACAAATTGAAAACCCGGCCAGAATAAAGAATACAAGACGGGAAATTGCCCGGCTCAATTTGATAATTAATGAAAAATTAGGTGCTGAATAACACTATGGCTGAAGCACAAAGATCACAAAGAAGAACCCGGACCGGTCGCGTAATAAGTAACCGTATGGATAAGAGTATTACGGTTGCCGTTGATCGACAGATTAAGCATCCGATCTATGGAAAGTTTATTACAAAAACCACCAAGTACATGGCACATGATGAAACGAATGATGCCAATATTGGTGATACCGTATTGATCATGTCGACCCGGCCACTTTCCAAACGCAAATCATGGCGTTTGGTTGAAATCCTTGAAAGAGCAAAATAACATTCAATATTTGTAGGTAAAGCTCATGATTCAAACGCAGTCAATTTTAAACGTAGCGGACAACAGCGGAGCCAAAAAGGTGATGTGTATAAAGGTTCTTGGCGATTCCAAACGACGCTATGCCCGCATTGGTGACTTGATTTCATGCTCTGTTAAAACGGCTATCCCCGGCGGAAACGTCAAAAAAGGAGAAGTGGTAACAGCAGTTGTTGTGAGAACCAAAAAGGAAATTCGACGCCGTGATGGCAGCTACATTCGGTTTGATGAAAATGCGGCGGTAATTATTAACAAAGAAAAGGAACCTGTTGGAACACGTATTTTCGGCCCTGTAGCCAGAGAGCTAAGGGAGAAAAGTTTTATGCGTATTGTTTCACTGGCTCCCGAAGTACTTTAAAAATTTATTGTTATGCCACGTAAGTATAACGCGCAAAAAAAACTCCACGTAAAAAAGGGCGACGAAGTTCTCGTTATTGCCGGTAATGATAAAGGCAAAAAAGGACGCGTACTTTTTGTATATCCGAAAAAAGAACGGGTTCTCGTTGAAGGAATCAATATGAGGACTCATCACGAGAAACCTTCCCAGGATAATCCACAGGGAGGCCGTCTCAAAAGAGAAGCATCCGTTCATGTTTCCAACGTGATGGTGCTCGACCCCACAACAGGTGAGCCCACCCGGATTGGAAGAAAACGCATAGATGAAGAGGGTGGCGGCCGTTGGGTCCGGTACGCAAAGGCAAGTGGCGAAATCATTGATAAATAACTAGACGAATGGCGGAAGCAAGACTATATACTTATTACAAAGACGAAGTCGTTGATAAACTCACGGAAGAGTTTAAGTACGAAAACGTGATGGCAGTGCCAAAGCTCCAGAAGATCGTAATTAATGTGGGAGTTGGCAGCGCAATCAGCGATACCAAAGAATTGGACTCGGTAGTTCAGAACATTGCTCAGATTACGGGTCAGCAGCCGGTAAAAACAAAAGCAAAGAAGTCGATATCCAATTTTAAGCTTCGTGAAGGCATGCCGATTGGCTGTAAGGTTACACTCAGAGGAAAAATCATGTTCGAATTTCTTGACAGGCTGATTAATCTTGCCCTGCCAAGAACACGTGACTTTCAGGGTGTGCCCAACAAAAGTTTTGATGGAAGAGGAAACTATACAATGGGAATCAAAGAGCATACCATTTTTCCCGAAATCGATGTGGACAAAACGAGCCAGGTCCACGGCATGGACATCACGTTTGTGACATCCGCAGTTACCGACGAAGAAGCCTTTACGCTTCTGAAACATTTCGGTATGCCATTCAAGAAATAGAATTTCAATTAAAGACGACTCAAGTACCAATGGCGAAAAAATCCTGGATAGCACGAAACGAAAAAAGAAAGGCAACAGTAGAAAAGTATGCCGAGAAAAGAAGAAAGCTGAAAGAAGCAGGTGATTATGAAGCCCTGCAGAAGCTCCCTAGAGATGCCAGTCCCACACGTGTGAGAAACCGGTGTTCACTCACCGGCCGATCAAGGGGATATATCGGCAAATACGGAGTTTCACGCATCAAATTTCGGGAACTCGCTCTTAGTGGTAAGATTCCGGGCGTCCGAAAAGCAAGCTGGTAAAACGTAGATATAAGATTATGCATAGCGACACTATTTCTGATTTTTTAACCCGTATCCGTAATGCACAGCAAGCGGGTCACCGAAGGGTGGATGTGCCGGCTTCCAAGCTGAAACGGGCCATGGCCAAAATACTGGTCGACAAAGGCTATATCAGCAGGTTTATTGATATAGAGGATGGCAAGCAGGGAATACTGCGAATGTTCCTCAAGTACGATGCGTACGGCCAGCCGGTTATCAAAGAGATGAAGCGCATCTCAAAGCCCGGTCTGAGAAAGTACAGCGGAAGTGAAGAAATTCCGAAATCCTATAATGGCCTGGGTATTGTAATCATGTCAACCTCCAGGGGAGTGATGACTGACAAAGAGGCCCGCAAATTAAACGTTGGCGGAGAAATTCTCTGCTCTGTTTACTAAACCAATTTTAAAGATTCCAACGATATGTCAAGAATAGGCAAGCAGCCAATTCCCTTAACCGACGGAACCGAATTCAGCATTGGTGCTGATAACGTAGTTACCATCAAAGGACAAAAAGGTAGTCAATCGCTGCAAATTCATCCCGAAATAAAGGTCGAAAAGAACGAGAATTTTATTGAGGTATCACGATCCAGTGAAACCAAAGAACAGAAATCTCTGCACGGACTCTACCGATCCCTGATAAACAATATGGTTCAGGGAGTTACAGAAGGGTATAAAAAGCAGCTTGAAATTATCGGGGTAGGTTATCGTGCGTCATTTTCAGGTGGTATACTGGAACTGAATCTTGGCTATTCACACCCGATCTATTTTGTTCCGCCCGAAGGAATTGATATCGAAGTGGACACCAAATCACGAAAGAACCCAATTCTGATTATTACAGGTATTGATAAAGAGCTGGTGGGTCAGGTGGCAGCCAAAATCAGATCAATGAGAAAACCGGAGCCTTACAAGGGTAAAGGCGTTCGCTATCTCGATGAACAAATCAGAAGAAAAGCAGGAAAATCTGCCGCTAAATAAAACTGAGGCCCAGTTAAGGAAATGAGAAAGAACAGAGTAAAAACAGAACGAAGAAATAAAATACGCAAACGGATTCGTTCAACAATCCGTGGAACGGCAGAACGCCCCAGACTCAGCATCTTTAAGAGTAATAAGCACATTTATCTGCAACTCATTAATGATCGCGAGAATCTTACACTGATGTCTGCATCCACCAAATCTACAGATCTGCAAAAAGACCTGGAAGGAAAAAGTGGTGTGGAAGCTGCCAAAGTAGTTGGCGAAGCCCTCGCAAAAGCCGCAACCGATCAGGGCATTAACAAGGTTGTTTTTGACCGAAGCGGTTATAAATATCACGGAATCGTAAAAGCTGCCGCAGATAGCGCACGCGAAGGCGGCTTAGACTTTTAAACAGAGATTTAATTATGCCTAAAGTTCGAAGAAAACATAATATTCCAGCAGCGAATCTGAACCTTGAAGAAAAACTGGTACACATTAACCGTGTTGCCAAAGTAGTTAAAGGCGGACGTCGTTTTAGCTTTAATGCCATTGTTGTTGTCGGAAACGGCGAAGGAGTGGTAGGACACGGGCTGGGGAAAGCCAATGAGGTATCCGACGCGATACAGAAAGGCTTTGACAATGCGAAGAAAAACCTGATCAAAGTACCCCTGACCAAAACCGGCAGTATCCACCATCCAATTATCGGGAAAGCCGGAGCAGGGAAAGTATTGTTGCGTCCGGCATCTGAGGGTACCGGTGTAATTGCTGGCGGCGCTGTTAAATCACTGCTCGACGTTGCAGGTGTTCAGAATATTCTTTCCAAGTCGCAGGGATCATCCAATCCCCATAATATGGTGAAAGCTGCTTATGAGGCACTCCGTCAGTTAACGGACCCCGTTGAAGTAGCTCAGCGACGTGGAATTAGTGTCAATAAAGTTTTTGAAGGTTAAACGCACAGTTTTAGAGATAAGAGATCTATCATGAAATTACACAATCTTAAAGCTCCGGCTGAAAACAAAAAATCGCGCAAGCGCGTGGGACGCGGACAAGGCTCCGGGATAGGAGAGCAGTCCGGCCGCGGTCATAACGGGCAGAAATCCCGAAGCGGCGCGAAAGTTAAGGCGTGGTTTGAGGGGGGGCAGATGCCGCTCCAGCGACGTATTCCAAAGTTTGGATTCAAAAACAGGTTCCGAACGGAATACCAGGCGATGAATGTACAGCGCCTTTCGGATTTCATTGAGGCCGGCCGGTTAACGGAAACGGTAACTGTCGATGATCTCGTGACCACAGGGCTCGTGCATAAGAATGACAGGGTTAAACTGCTTGGTGGTGGTGAGATCGATAAGAAAGTATCGGTTGAGGTGCATGCCTGCAGCGAGTCTGCAAAAAAGAAAATTGAAGACGCCGGCGGCACGGTAACCATTATCGACTAACTGAACCAGAAGATTCTCAGCTGAACGACACCCAATCGAATGAGTTTAATAGAAAACTTCAGAAATATCTTTAAAATCGAAGACCTGCGTGACCGCATTCTGTATGTGGTTGGTATTCTTATGGTCTATCGAATCGGCAGTTACGTAACCATGCCGGGTGTAGATGCCAATATGCTTGCTACGGAAGCGGGTGACGCATCATCTCTGCTTGGTCTGTTCGACCTCTTTGTGGGCGGTGCATTCTCGCGTGCCGGGGTATTTGCACTTGGCATTATGCCTTATATCACGGCTGCCATTATTATTCAGTTGATGGGCGCTGCTGTACCCTATTTTCAAAAGCTGCAGCGGGAAGGTGAGGAAGGACGAAGAAAAATCAATCGCCTTACAAGGTACGGCACGGTTGGAATTACGGCTGTGCAGGCAATCGGTTTCGGTATCAATCTGATTGCTACCTCGCCAAATGCTATTGTAGTAAGCAATACCGCATTTATACTGACCTGTATTGTTGTTTTAACAGCCGGAACCACTTTTGTAATGTGGCTGGGAGAGCGAATCACGGATCGCGGAATCGGAAATGGTATTTCCCTGCTGATCATGATTGGTATTATTGCAATACTTCCCACAAACCTTCTGAACGAGATTCAAACAACAAGCAACGCAATCATACTTATTGTAGAGCTGATCGGGCTGGCCCTGGTCATCGCTTCTTGTGTATTGCTCACGCAGGGAACAAGGAAGATTCCTGTACAATATGCAAAAAGGGTTGTTGGAAGGAAGGTGTATGGCGGAACTACCCAGTACCTGCCACTGAGAGTCAATGCGGCGGGTGTGATGCCCATTATTTTTGCACAGTCTATCATGTTTATACCAAGCACGGTAGGTACATTTTTTCCAGAAAATGAAACAGTTCAATGGATGACGTCCTGGGCGGCTGATTTTACCGGAGTCACCTACTCTGTGATCTTTTTCATCATTTGTGTGTTCTTTACGTTTTTCTATACAGCCATCGCGGTAAACCCGAAAGAGATGGCCGATACAATGAAAAGACAGGGTGGTTTTATCCCCGGAGTACGGCCGGGCAAACAGACCGTTGAGTTCATTGATAACATTTTGACCAAGATTACGCTTCCGGGGTCCATATTTTTGTCATTCGTGGCCATTCTGCCGGCCATCGTTGCAAATATGGGAGTAACGCCGGGATTTGCTCTTTTTTATGGTGGAACCAGTCTGCTCATTATAGTGGGAGTTGCTTTAGATACTCTGCAGCAGGTTGAGAGCCATCTGATGATGCGCCACTATGATGGATTTATGAAATCAGGCAAGATCAAAGGCAGAAGGCGCGCTTAATGATTTTTCTGAAGAGTGAAACTGAAATTGACAAGATGAGGGTAGCGGCCCGGCTGGTATCCAGAACTCTTGCTGAAGTGGCCCGGGAGATTAAGCCCGGTGTTCAAACAGGCACACTCGATCAGATAGCGGAAGACTTCATACGGAAAAACAATGCCAGGCCTGCTTTTAAAGGGTATGGCGGAAAAAATAATCCGTTTCCCGCAACACTGTGTATCTCAGTGAATGAAGAAGTGGTTCATGGTATTCCGGGTAACAGAAAACTGCATGAAGGAGATATTGTATCTGTGGATTGCGGTGTGGAAAAGGACGGATATTTTGGTGACCATGCCTACACGTTTACGGTTGGCGACTGTTCTGATGAAGATCGTCTCTTGCTGAAAACAACACTTGAGTCACTTTATAAAGGAATTGACCAGGCCGTTCACGGCAATAAGATTGGTGATATCGGTTCTGCGGTTCAGGAGCACTGTGAATCGAATGGTTTTGGGGTAGTGCGAGACCTCGTTGGGCACGGAATTGGCAAGGAGATGCATGAAGATCCATCCGTTCCCAATTTTGGAAAACCGGGAAGAGGTGAAAGGCTTCGGTCCGGAATGACGCTTGCCATTGAGCCGATGATTACACGCGGCTCATGGAAAGTGAAAACGCTGTCTGATGGCTGGACCATTGTGACCGCGGATAGCTCAAACGCAGCGCACTTTGAGCATGATGTTGTTGTGCGTGAAGGTGAAGCTGAAGTTCTCAGTACTTTTGATTATATTGCTGAGATCACTAAAAATGAAATTTTTGAAACCCAATAATGCGACATGGCTAAACAAGAGCCGATTAAGCAGGACGGAAAAATTTTAGAGGCGCTTCCGAACGCTCAGTTTCGGGTTGAATTGGATAACGGCCACGAAATATTGGCCCATGTGTCCGGAAAGATGAGAATGTACTACATCAAAATTTTACCCGGAGACAGAGTTCAGGTGGAAATGTCTCCATACGATTTGACCAAAGGAAGAATAACGTACCGATATAAGTAACAGGTAATTATCATGAAGACAAGATCATCCGTAAAAAAGCGCAGTTCTGACGATAAAATTGTACGTCGCAAAGGACGCGTTTACGTAATTAATAAAAAGAATCCGCGACATAAGCAGCGGCAAGGTTAAAACAGGAACTGGTTTATGGCAAGAATTGCAGGTGTAGATTTACCGAAACAGAAACGAGGAGTAATTGGCCTTACCTATATTTTTGGTATAGGCAAAACACTGTCCAAGCAGATACTGGACAAGGCGGGTATCGATCATGATACCAAGGTTGTCGATTGGACTGACGAGCAGGTTGCTGCCCTGAGGCAAATTATTGACTCCGAAATGAAAGTGGAAGGTGCTCTCAGAACCGAGATAAACGGTAACATTCGCCGGCTGATTGAAACCGGAAGTTATCGGGGCGTTCGGCACCGGAAAGGGCTCCCGGTTCGGGGCCAGCGTACGCAAACGAATGCCAGAACCCGCAAAGGCAAGAGAAGAACTGTTGCCGGCAAGAAAAAAGCTACCAAATAATTGACAGACCGTTAAAGCAAAATGGCTAAAAAACAAAGAAAAGGGGCCGCTGAAAAAGTAGCCAGAAAAAAGAAGAAAAAGCAGGTTGCCGACCCTAACGGGATGGCGTTTGTAAAAGCTACATTCAATAATGTACTCGTAAGCGTAACAGACGCAAACGGTAACGTTCTGTCCTGGTCATCCTCCGGAAAAGAGGGGTTCAAGGGTTCCAGAAAAAATACTCCCTACGCAGCACAGCTGAGTGCGGAGACCGCAGCCAGGGCTGCTTATGATATGGGACTTAGAAAAGTAAAGGTTTTTGTTAAAGGTCCCGGTTCCGGAAGAGAGGCCGCTGTTCGTGCTCTCGCAACCAGCGGATTGGAAGTAACCTCCATTATGGACAGAACTCCGATTCCCCATAACGGATGCCGTCCTCCAAAAAGACGAAGAGTATAAATTTAAGATCTGAGTAAATAAATGGCACGATACAGAGGTCCAAAACAGAAAGTAGCACGACGTTTCAAAGAACCAATCTTTGGTCCGAGCACAGCCCTTGAAAGAAAACCCTATGGGCCTGGGCAGCACGGCAGAAGTCGGTTTACCCGAAAATCGGAGTATGCAATCCAGCTTGATGAAAAGCAAAAAGCGAAATACACCTATGGATTGCTCGAGAAGCAGTTCAGAAATCTTTATGAGAAAGCAACCCGGCAGGAAGGTGTAACCGGTGAGGTTCTGCTTCAGCTGCTGGAGTCAAGACTTGACAATGTTGTGTTCAGGCTCGGCTTTGCAAGAACAAGACGGCAGGCTCGTCAGCTGGTTTCACACAAGCATATTGTCGTGAACGGACAGGTTGTTAATATTCCCTCATATCAGGTAAAGCCAGGCGATGTGGTAACGGTTCGTCCGAAATCCAGAAATCTGGACCTGATAGATGAAACTCTTGAAAGCTACTCTACGAGCAAGTACAAATGGCTCGAAACAGATAAGAAAACCAAGACCGGTAAGTTTTTGAATCTTCCCGTTATGGAAGAGATACCGGAAAATATCAACGTTCAGTTGATTATTGAGCTCTACTCTAAATAATAAACCAGTTTTTAAACATCCAGCTATGAACAGCTACAGTTTACAAATGCCCGACATTCTTGAAGTTGAAAAAGAGTCGGAAAATTTCGGAACCTTCATCCTTCAGCCTTTGGAACGGGGTTTCGGCGTTACCATTGGGAATTCATTTCGCAGAGTGCTCCTCTCTTCACTGCCCGGACTGGCAATTACTGCTGTCAAGATAAATGGCGTTGATCATGAGTATTCAAGTATCGACGGTGTTAAGGAGGATGTCTACGAAATTATCCTCAACCTGAAACAGGTACGTTTCAAGCAAGTTGAACAAAGCGGAGGTGTGATTAATCTTACCAAAAAAGGCCCGGGCAATTTCACCGGAAAGGATATCGATGACGCCACGGCCGATTTTGATGTTCTTAATCCGGATTTGGTGATTGCCACACTGGCAGACGACGTTGAACTCGATATGGAGCTTCGTGTTGGACGGGGCAGGGGATATGTACCTGCAGAAGAGATGGCATCTGATTTTGAGGATGATGTGAACCTTATGGCAATTGATGCCATTTTCACTCCAATCAAGTCTGTTCAGTTCGAAGTGGAGAATGTCCGTGTAGGACAGCGTACTGATTATGAAAAACTGGTGCTTAACGTCACTACGGACGGATCACTCAATGCCAAGGAGGCGCTTACCATATCAGGTAAGATTCTTAAGGAGCATATTGAGAAGTTTATCACGGAAAAAATTGAAGAGCCATTCACGCAGGAGGAGGAAGAGGTTGATGCCGAGAAGCAGCGCGTTGCAAGCCTGCTGAAGACCAGCATCGAAGATCTGAATCTGAGCGTAAGGGCGTACAACTGTCTGAAATCAGCCAATATCAATAATATTGCGGAACTTGTTTCCAGGGAAGAACAGGATCTTCTCAAATTTCGGAATTTCGGTAAGAAATCACTTTCTGAATTGGTTGAGGTAATCGAAGAAAAGAATCTGGAATTTGGAATGGATGTATCCAAATATCTGGACAAATAAGAGGAAATAGGAAATGCGTCACCAGGTAAAAGGTAGAAAATTAGGAAGATCGACTCCTCACAGAAAAGCGACACTGCAGGCATTGAGTGTTGCGCTGATCAAGGAGAAGCGAATTAAGACAACTCTTCCAAAAGCTAAAGAGTTAAGAAGATTTGTTGAGCCAATTATAACCAAGGCGAAAAACGATACAACTCACAACCGCAGGCAGGCATTTGCTTCATTAAGAGACAAGCATGCTGTTACCGAATTATTCGATCACATTGCTGAAGAAGTTGGTGATCGTCCAGGCGGATACACACGCGTGTTGAAAATGGGTACTCGGTTGGGAGATGCTGCTGAAATGGCGGTTATTGAACTGGTCGATTTCAACGATGTGAAACCCGAGAAGAAAGAGGCCAAGAAAAAACGTACTCGTCGAGCGGGAAGATCCAATAAGCCTGCTGACGCTGATGATTCATCCAAAAAAGAAGCATCAGCCAGTAAAGACAAAGGAAAGAAGGAAGCTCCGAAAGCGGCTGCACCTGAAGACGGTGAGACCGCTGCAGAGGAAGCTGAAGTTTCAGCAGTTGAAGAGCAGGCGGAAAAAGAAAATGACAATACTGAAGTGAAGACTGCCTCCGCTGAAGAAGAAGCTGTATCCGGAGAAGAGGATGATACATCGGACAGCGAGGTTAAAGCAGAGTCTGATGCCGATGCTGCTGGTACTGATTCTGAAGCTGAAGACGAAGAGTCTGACGAGAAGAAATAATTTCTGTAAAGAATATTGAATGTATAGGTTGACATTCGTTGGCCTTTATTCGTATATTGAAAATCTGCCACAAAAACGAAGTGGCATTGTTCTTTTGACATACTGTAAGAGATAACCAGATTGTTTGATGGGTTTTTGGGTTGAGCTGTTTATTGGATATTTAGGATATATACAATGGAGAGTTTGATCCTGGCTCAGGACGAACGCTGGCGGC
>NZ_QGGB01000014.1 GCF_003150675.1 Rhodohalobacter mucosus
TGGAAAAAATAAGTGATGAGGCGACGACCTGCTCGGACTCCGCCGGCTGGCGGAAGTACCATCGGCGCTGCGGAGCTTATCCGCCGGGGGGCGGATCGGATGGGAACGGGTGGAAATAAAAAAAGGGTGAGGGTGACCATCTGCCCCGAAGGGATCGCTATGCGGCGTGACTCCGCGGCCCATCTGCGCGACTCTGCGAGAAACCCTTAAGGGGAGTAAATCATTGAGGAGCTTATGAGCACAGCAGACGTGGGCTGTTTGTCTGCAACAAAAAAAGCCTCCGTGCGCTGAGCGCAGGGAGGCTTTTGGAAAAAATAAGTGATGAGGCGACGACCTACTCTACCGCGAATGCAGTACCATCGGCGCTGCGGAGCTTAACGGCCGTGTTCGGAATGGGAACGGGTGGGACCTCCGCGCTATAATCACCTCATCAAGATCGTTGTAACTAACATCTTGTTGACGTAGTGGTGTGTAGTAAATTCTGTGGTGGAACAATGCGATTTCAGACCGGTGGTCTTTATCAAACTATGCCGGTTGGTATTGGACTTTGCCAGTCATGGTGCAAACCATCCAGGAAAAGCCGCAAGAGTACTTAGTACGGCTCGGCTAAACACATTGCTGTGCGTACACCTGCCGCCTATCAACCTGGTCGTCTTCCAGGACTCTTTGGGGAATACTTATCTTGGAGTGTGCTTCGCGCTTAGATGCATTCAGCGGCTTATCACATGCGCACATAGCTACCCTGCGGTGCAACTGACGTTACAACAGGTACACTAGCGGTGCGTCCACTCCGGTCCTCTCGTACTAGGAGCAGCTCTCCTCAATATTCCTACGCCCACAGCAGATAGGGACCGAACTGTCTCACGACGTTCTGAACCCAGCTCGCGTACCGCTTTAAACGGCGAACAGCCGTACCCTTGGGACCTTCTCCAGCCCCAGGATGCGATGAGCCGACATCGAGGTGCCAAACCTCCCCGTCGATATGAACTCTTGGGGGAGATAAGCCTGTTATCCCCGGAGTACCTTTTATCCTTTGAGCGATGGCCCTTCCATTCGGTGCCACCGGATCACTAAACCCAACTTTCGTTCCTGCTCGGCCTGTATGCCTTACAGTCAAGCACCCTTATGCTTTTACACTCTGCGCATGATTGCCAACCATGCTGAGGGTACCTTTGGGAGCCTCCGTTACGCTTTAGGAGGCGACCGCCCCAGTCAAACTACCCACCATACACTGTTTCCGCCAGCCGGCGGATTAGAATCCACCTGAGGCAAGGGCGGTATTTCAAGGGCGACTCCACAGACGCTGGCGCGCCCGCTTCACCGTCTCCCGCCTATCCTGCACATGCAGCAGCTAGAGCCAATGTAAAGTTGTAGTAAAGGTTCACGGGGTCTTTCCGTCCCGCTGCGGGTAATCGGCGTCATCACCGATACCACAATTTCACCGAGCTCGTGGCCGAGACAGTGTTCAAGTCGTTACACCATTCGTGCAGGTCGGAACTTACCCGACAAGGAATTTCGCTACCTTAGGACCGTTATAGTTACGGCCGCCGTTTACCGGGGCTTCAGTCAAGAGCTTCACCGCCTATTGGCGGTTAACTCCCTTCTTTAACCTTCCGGCACCGGGCAGGTGTCAGTCCCTATACATCGGCTTGCGCCTTGGCAGAGACATGTGTTTTTGGTAAACAGTCGCTTGAACCTTTTCACTGCGCCCCATCACGCCGTAGCGCGACAGGGGATCCTTCTCCCGAAGTTACGGATCTAATTTGCCTAGTTCCTTAGCCACGATTCTCTCGAGCACCTGAGGATCCTCTCCTCACCCACCTGTGTCGGTTTAGGGTACGAGCGCCTCCAACAAACAACGACGCTTTTCTTGGCAGCCAGATTACCTTCACTATCCGTTTGGCCGAAGCCTCCCGGTACTGTCGCCTTTCAGCCGTACGGGCGGCGGATTTGCCTGCCGCCCAGCCTACGGGCTTCAACCCCGATGTTCGTCACGGGGCGGAAGTGTCACTTCTGCGTCACGCCTTTGCCTTAACGCTGGAGCCGGTACCGGAATATTGAACCGGTTTTCCATCGGCTGGCCCTTTCGGGGTCGCCTTAGGTCTCGACTAACCCTGATCCGATTAGCGTTGATCAGGAACCCTTGGGTTTTCGGTGCAGGGGTTTCTCACCCCTGTTATCGTTACTCATGCCTACAGTTTCGCTTCCGCAACCTCCAGCCCTGCTCACGCAAAACCTTCTGCGGCGGCGGAATGCTCCCCTACCACTCTGTCACAAGTGACAGAATCCATGGTTTCGGTAACCAGCTTATGCCCGCAAATTATCGACGCCGGATCGCTCGACCAGTGAGCTATTACGCACTCTTTTAAGGAATGGCTGCTTCTAAGCCAACCTCCTGGTTGTCTGGGCAATCCAACTTTCTTTAACCAACTTAGCTGGTATTTTGGGACCTTAACCGATGGTCTGGGTTGTTTCCCTCTCGCCACGGGACGTTATCACCCCGTGACTGACTGCGCATCAACACCAACCGGCATTCGGAGTTTGTCTAGGTTTGGTACCCGGTGAAGGGCCCTAGCCTAATCAGTGCTCTACCTCCGGATGGCTATCCGATGCACGCTATACCTAAATATATTTCGGGGAGTACGAGCTATTTCCGAGTTTGATTGGCCTTTCACCCCTATCCACAGCTCATCCGAAGGCTTTTCAACGCCTGGCGGTTCGGGCCTCCATTGCCTTTTACGGCAACTTCACCCTGGCCATGGATAGATCACTCGGTTTCGCGTCTGCCCCGCTGTACTGGCGCCCTTATCAGACTCGCTTTCGCTGCGGCTCCTCCCCTGAAGGGATTAACCTCGCACAACAGGCGCAACTCGTAGGCTCATTATACAAAAGGCACGCCGTCACATTATAATCCGAAGACTACAACGCTCCGACCGCTTGTAAGCGCACGGTTTCAGGTACTATTTCACTCGCCTTCTCGGCGTTCTTTTCACCTTTCCCTCACGGTACTAGTCCACTATCGGTCATACAGATGTATTTAGCCTTGGCGGATGGTGCCGCCAGATTCATGCAGGGTTTCACCGGCCCCGCACTACTCAGGATCCTTACCAACCAACTCAAGCTTCACCTACGGGGCTTTCACCCTCTGTGGCGCTGCTTTCCAGGCAGCTTCGATTCACCGTTGTTGGTCTGATGGCAAGTCCTACTACCCCGACAGGTGCAAGCACCCGCCGGTTTGGGCTGTTTCCCGTTCGCTCGCCACTACTTGGGAAATCACTGTTGTTTTCTCTTCCTGAGGGTACTTAGATGTTTCAGTTCCCCTCGTATGCCTCCATCCGAAGATGGATACTCCGGCAAGCCGGAGTGGGTTGCCCCATTCGGACACCCGCGGATCAACGCTTCTTTGCAGCTCCCCACGGATTTTCGCAGCTTGGCACGTCCTTCATCGCCTCTGTATGCCTAGGCATCCACCGTGCGCCCTTTTCTGCTTTATCCTGCATGGCTTGCACAATGACTGCGCCCGCCTGCCCAATAAAACCTTCATGAGCTCGATTTTTTACCTCGATCTATTTCACAATTGTATGATACGCGGGGACCCGCGCATCATCACAGAATTTACTACCACTACGTCAAAGAACATCAACCAATCCCCCCGCTAAGCGGAACCGATCAATTACCAAATGCCATACCACAATCACTTGGATATTGGAATTTGGTAATTGACCCCATCAACAATCATCAATCACACATCAACAATCATCACGTGGAGCTACGGGGATTCGAACCCCGGACCCCCTGCTTGCAAAGCAGGTGCTCTAGCCAGCTGAGCTATAGCCCCTTTTCAATCCAATGAACAGGGCCCCCTGCTTGCAATCCGCCAACCGGCGGACCAGCCAGCTGAGCTATAGCCCCTTTGGATTTATTATTGGCGATTGATGATTGTTGATTTTTGACTGGTCAATCATCATTCAAAAATCAACAATCGCCAATCCAAAGTGGGCTTGGCAGGAGTTGAACCTGCGACCTCACGCTTATCAGGCGTGCGCTCTAACCACCTGAGCTACAAGCCCATTGTAGCCAACGAGCCTGATGCTGCAGGCAACCAGCCCGCCACGGCCCTGACAATTCCTTACAAGAGATAACCAGATTGCCGATGGGCTCCCGGGAGGCCATTTTCCTAGGAGGTGATCCAGCCGCACCTTCCGGTACGGCTACCTTGTTACGACTTAGCGCCAGTTACCAGGCTTACCCTAGGCAGCTGCCCCCCGAAGGTTAGCACGCCGACATCAGGTACTCCTGACTTCCATCGCTTGACGGGCGGTGTGTACAAGGCCCGGGAACGTATTCACCGCGTCGTTGCTGATACGCGATTACTAGCGATTCCACCTTCATGGAGTCGAGTTGCAGACTCCAATCCGAACTGAGAATGGCTTTCGAGATCTGCATCCCATTGCTGGGTAGCTTCCCTCTGTACCATCCATTGTAGCACGTGTGCAGCCCCGGACATAAGGGCCATGATGACTTGACGTCGTCCCCACCTTCCTCACTACTTGCGTAGGCAGTCTGGCCAGAGTCCCCACCATTACGTGCTGGTAACTGACCACAGGGGTTGCGCTCGTTGCGCCACTTAAGGCAACACCTCACGGCACGAGCTGACGACAGCCATGCAGCACCTTCCAACCCGCCCCGAAGGGACCCTCCGTTTCGGGAGGTAGCAGGTCGGATTTAGCCCGGGTAAGGTTCTTCGCGTTGCATCGAATTAAGCCACATGCTCCACCGCTTGTGCGGGCCCCCGTCAATTCCTTTGAGTTTCATTCTTGCGAACGTACTCCCCAGGTGGTATGCTTACTGCGTTAACTGCGTCACTGAATCCGAAAACCCAACAACTAGCATACATCGTTTACAGCGTGGACTACCAGGGTATCTAATCCTGTTCGCTCCCCACGCTCTCGTGCCTGAGCGTCAATACTGACCCAGCCGGCCGCCTTCGCCACTGATGTTCTTCGTAATATCTATGCATTTCACCGCTACACTACGAATTCCACCGACCTCTGTCAGATTCAAGACTTCCAGTATCCAGGGCAATTTTACCGTTAAGCGGCAAGATTTCACCCCAGACTTAAAAGCCAGCCTGCGCACCCTTTACACCCAATGATTCCGGACAACGCTTGCACCCTCCGTATTACCGCGGCTGCTGGCACGGAGTTAGCCGGTGCTGATTCAATTGGTACCGTCAAACCCCATCGAAACAGGGCTGTTCTTCCCAACCAAAAGCCGTTTACAACCCATAGGGCCGTCTTCCGGCACGCGGCGTGGCTGCGTCAGGCTTTCGCCCATTGCGCAAGATTCCTCACTGCTGCCTCCCGTAGGAGTCTGGACCGTGTCTCAGTTCCAGTGTGGGGGATCATCCTCTCAGACCCCCTAGCCATCATCGCCTTGGTAGGCCGTTACCCTACCAACTAACTAATGGCACGCAGACCCATCTATAGCCGTCTCAACTTTAACAACTGTGGCCATGCGGCCCCGCTGCATTATACGGTATTAGCCATCCTTTCGGATGGTTATCCCCTTGCTATAGGCAGGTTGTCTACGCGTTACTCACCCGTGCGCCAGTCTCCAGGTTGTGCAAGCACAACCCTTCTCCTTCGACTTGCATGTGTTAGGCCCGCCGCCAGCGTTCGTCCTGAGCCAGGATCAAACTCTCCATTGTATATATCCTAAATATCCAATAAACAGCTCAACCCAAAAACCCATCAAACAATCTGGTTATCTCTTACAGTATGTCAAAAGAACA
>NZ_QGGB01000015.1 GCF_003150675.1 Rhodohalobacter mucosus
TGTAGATGCCTGAATATGGTTGACGTTTTTAGTTAACATATAACATTTTGGTCGAAGTTAACTTCGACCAAATGTTGACGCGATAATCAGGGTGTAACCCCTGATTGAGCTCTTTGACAAATTGATCCGGCGACAACCTGCACGGCAGACCCCGATGGGGTTTGCTATGGTTGTATAAACGGACTGCTCTGCAAACTCCTGCCGCCAGCGAAGAATAACTGTCGGTTGTATAGTGCTGAAGGTAGCCCTCTTTGATCGTGCGGTTTACCCGCTCGCAATAGGCATTCTGCCAGGCGTAACGGGCCATGCTGTGCCTCAGCCCGTGGCTTTCCAGATATCGTTTATACTCCCCGCTGGTGTACTGGATGCCCCGGTCGGTATGAACAATCAGCCCGCTCAGGTCCTGCCCGGCCACACGGCTTAGCGCCCCGGACAGGCAGCGGATCTGACTGGCACTGCTCAGATCCCGACTGCAATGACTGGCCAGGATCCGCCGGGTATACACGTCCACCACAAAGCTCACGTAGTACCACCGCCGCCCGGCCCACACGTAGGTAATGTCGGTCTGCCACAGCTGATTGGCTCCGGTTATGCTCATCCCTTCAATGAGGTTGGCGCATACTCCCTGTCCGGCCACGGTAAACGAGCGCGGCGGGGTTTTAACCCGGAACCCGCAGCTCAGCAGCAGCTGTTCGGTCCAGTCGCGTCCGCGAGGCATCTGCCCGCGGGCCGCGTAGTGAATATCACGGCAGCTTATCTGTGGATGCTCCGAGCGGACCCGGCCGGCCAGCTCGATTGTATCGAGCAGGTCCCGGTGGGCTTTATGCATCCGCGCAATCCCCTGATGGGCACCCTGCCGGGAAATATCCTGCCAGGCGAGCATCTGCTTCATTGGCCAGGAAACCTCTTTCTTGTTTTCGAAGAACCACTCGAAGCAGCGGACTCGTACTTTTTTTTTAGATCCTCACCCACTTCGTCACTGGCCAGTTCTATGAACTTCTCGTAGTAGTCGATCTGCATCTGCTTATGGCCAACAGCCCGTTCCAGTTCGGCAATTCGCTGCTTCATCTGTTCGAGTTTTTTGCTTTCTGAGTCTTTATCTACCACGAGGACGGCTCCTTTTTTGTTATAGGTTGAGTAGCGGTGGATCCACCGGTAAATACTGGTGGTCGATACCAGGTATTCCCGCGAGGCGGCGGCTACACTGAGTGTGCCGGATTCAATCAACCCGACAATTTGTTTACGCAAGGTAGGTGAAAACTCCCGGCGTTGCCGAAGATATTTTTTAGACATAAAGAATCGGTTTATAAGTGATAATTTATGTCAACCTATTTTAGGCACCTACA
>NZ_QGGB01000016.1 GCF_003150675.1 Rhodohalobacter mucosus
TACTTAGCCGTGCCGCTTATTTGCCAAACCGTTATAAATCAAGAACTCAACATTCTTACATAAACAGATGACCTACGCCCTTAGATGAATCAAAAATACTCCTTCTGCTGCGCAATTTTTTTAACAATCATAATTTTCCATGCAAGCTGTAAAAGTGACGAGAAAGCAAAACAAGTAGAGACTACTTCTACATTTGAGATTGAGGAATTAGAATTATTTGCAGATTTCGACCAACATGGATTAGTACGACCTGTTCAAATCGAAATTTTACCAAATAGTAATTTGGCTGTATTGGACTCACAAACCAACAAAGTTCATTTATTAACTACTGACGGAGAAATCCTTAACACCTTCGGGCGGGAAGGAAATGGCCCTGGTGAATTCCAAAGAGCCACACAACTGCTATACTCCGAGAACTATTTGTATGTTGTGGATGCCAATTTGCATCAAATTAATCAGTTTAGCTATTCAGGGGACTTTATAAAGAGAATTGATGTTGATCCCGCAATGTATCAAACATATGTAACCCTGATGAATGATGAATCATATTATACCATGACTATGGGGGAAAACGGCAGTCTTATTAAAAAATCAGATGTAAATTCCGGGGCAACACATTTTTTTGGTAAAGCTCCTGGAGATGAATTCCAGCCCGGAAACTTCGAGAAAGAACTTAGAACTTTACAACGAGGGGAGATACCCGATTTTATGAAGAATGATATCACAAAGCATATTAGTGGTGATCATTTATATGTCTTTTTGAATACTCTTGGTCGTCTTCAAAAATATACATCTGAAGGCAGATTGCTTTGGGATAAGGAAATAAACATGCCTGTTAATCAAGCCATATTTGACAATGCTGTTGAACAAGCAAATGATGCTGAGTGGGGAATTCCCAGTTTTAAATATATACTGTCCATTAAAGTGATTGATAAAGAGCCCTATCTTCTATGGAATTCAACGGATGGTTTCCCACAAAATATGGTCAAAACGGATGCAGATGGCCAGTTGCTAAAGATTATTAAAATACATGACAATGATTCTTCATTTTCCGATTTCAGCATCGATTCAAAAAATAATATTCTATATTTAATTGATTTTGAAACAGGTCAAATATATCGTACTAAACTTCCAGGTTGACATTTGATTTATAACAAAGCAATTCCTGCTGACGGGTTCACGTTTGTTGCTCAACTTTAAAGCTGATTGCCCCGCAGCAGATTTGCCAAACCGTTA
>NZ_QGGB01000017.1 GCF_003150675.1 Rhodohalobacter mucosus
CGGATGGCAAACCTCAGTCCCGACTCCATCGCTACCGGCTGGATCAGGCTTACGTTCAGCTTCACGTTGTCGCCCGGCATAACCATCTCCACTCCGTCAGGCAGCTCACACGAGCCCGTTACATCCGTGGTCCGGAAATAAAACTGCGGACGATATCCCTTGAAAAACGGCGTGTGACGCCCGCCCTCATCCTTGCTCAGTACATACACCTCGCACTCAAACTCCTTGTGCGGGGTAATTGAGCCCGGCTTGCACAGTACCATCCCGCGCTGAAGCTGCTCCTTGTTGATCCCGCGAAGAAGGATACCCGCATTGTCTCCGGCCTGGCCCTGATCGAGCAGACGACGGAACATCTCTATACCGGTTACCACACTCTTCATCGGCTGCTCAACAATACCCACAATCTCAATCTCATCGTTGAGCTTAACCACACCGCGCTCAATCCGGCCCGTGGCTACCGTACCGCGACCGGTAATCGAAAACACATCCTCCACAGGCATCAAAAACGGCTTGTCCACATCACGCTCGGGCGTCGGGATCGTCTCATCCACAGCCTTCATCAGCTCCACAATCTGAGCCTCCGCATCGGCATCCCCGTTCAGCGCATTCAGCGCACTGCCCTGGATCACAGGAATATTGTCCCCGTCAAACTCATAGGAGGTCAGCAGCTCGCGAACTTCCAGCTCAACCAGCTCCAGCAGCTCCTCATCGTCCACCAGGTCCACCTTGTTCATAAACACCACAATCTGGGGTACACCCACCTGACGGGCCAGCAGAATGTGCTCGCGCGTCTGAGGCATCGGTCCATCGGTGGCCGCCACAACCAAAACCGCACCGTCCATCTGCGCCGCACCGGTTACCATGTTCTTCACATAGTCGGCGTGGCCCGGGCAGTCAACATGCGCATAGTGACGCGCATCGGTTTCATACTCCACGTGAGCCGTCGCGATGGTAATCCCGCGCTCGCGCTCCTCAGGTGCATTGTCAATCTCATCAAATTTCTTGGCAACACCCCCGTAGGTCTTCGCCATTACATTAGTAATCGCTGCCGTTAACGTCGTCTTGCCGTGGTCTACGTGACCAATCGTACCGATGTTTACGTGCGGCTTGGTACGCTGAAATGTCTCTTTTGCCATGGT